>JAISAA010000117.1 GCA_031266955.1 Oscillospiraceae bacterium
CACAAGCGTCACGTTAAAAGGCAGCTACAACACGTTTGAAGACCTCGAAGCCGCCCATCCCACGGGAGCAGCCGGCGACGCTTACCTCGTCGGCGGGGGACTATATATCTGGGACGCCATAGCAAACGTCTGGAGCTATCTCGGTGACTTTCGCGGGCCCGCAGGCGCCAAGGGCGATACCGGTCCCGCCGGCGCGCCGGGCGCGGCGGGTGCTACGGGGCCGGCAGGGCCTACGGGACCGTCCGGGGCTGCTGGCCCGCAAGGCCCTCAAGGGCCGCAAGGGCTGATCGGACCTCCGGGACCGGCCGGGCCGCAAGGACAGCAAGGACAGCAAGGACAGCAGGGAGCGCAAGGACAGCAAGGGCCGATCGGGCCTGCAGGGCCTACCGGACCGCAAGGCCCTCCGGGCCCCGCGGGACCGTCGGGAAGCGGCACGCTCTCTCTGATCCCCTTTGCGTCGGGCCGGGGCCCGCTCGTATCCGCAAATTCAAGCGGCGCGGCGTCAAACGTCGCCGCGGTCGGCTTCGGCAGCTCCGGCAACTCCATACCGATATCTTCCGCCGGTGCGGCTACTCCGACCGCGGAATCGCAAATCGCTTTCTCTGTTCCGTTTGACGCCGTGATCGACAGCATCTACGCCTCATTCAGCAACGTCACCGCATTCACGGTGCCGGCGGGCGTATCCGCGTCTCCCGAAATTCAGCTCTACACCGCAGCTCCCGGCAGTATGACGTTCACTCCGCTCGCCGGAACAGAAACCTTGCCCGCCGCGGGCCTTTCAGGCCAGAACCCGGCGTTTACAACGCTCTCGGCCTCGCGCAGCAACATAGGCATAACTCTTTCGGCCGGGACGCGTATTCTCATCGGCGGGCAGATGGTGCTCTCCGGAAGCCCGCTCCAAACGCTCAGCTACTATTTCTTTTTCTCAGGAGCGATCTCAATAAGGCAGGCGTAGCAACGTCTCCGAACGCATAAATCGACTGAAATCGCCGCCCGTAAGCATACGGGCGGCGATTTTCAAACATTTTACTTACTTTAATGTCTGTTTTGCGATTTTTCGCGGAGTATACTTCATAATATCAATTCAAACGACATAAACGGAGGTTATTATGAACACTTTAATCAAAAGCGATCACGACTATTCTTTAGCTCTCACGCTCCGCCGCGGCGGAGGACCGGGGCCCGGCGCGGGACGCGTCATGTACGGCGTCCGCCTCGCGCTGCCGGACGGCGGCGTCATTTTTCAGCGGGACGCGATAAGCCCGCACGGGCGCAAGCTGCTGCGCCGGCTCAAGCTTATTTTGGCGAGCGACGTCCCATATTATCAGGCGACGGATATCATAAACGATTTTTTGGACGATTTTTTATGCGCTCATCCCCCGCTGTAACGGCGAGAAATTTATTTTATTAAATAAATGTAAATTTCCTATTGACATTGGCATAATCCCAAGGTTTACACTGAAAATCAAGGTGAATGACCGCCTGAATAATATGTCTTTTAGGAGGAAAAAATTATGGCGTATATGCCGCTCGACAAGTCAAAGTTTTATCTTGACAAGTCAAAAATGACGAAGATCCACGACCTTTCGCAGCCCTGGGGCATCGACACCCCCCTGTGGCCCTTCCCCGGCCCGCGGCAGGACCTGCAATTCCCGCGCGGGCAGTATCTCGGACGCTTCCACAAGCGCACGATGACCTACACAGGCACGCTCCACGCCGGGACGCACATGGACGCCCCGAACCACGTTATGCACGAGGAGGAGGTAGACCGCGCGCGCTACGGCTACAGCCTCGACGAGATCCCGCTTGAGCACTGTATCGGCACCGGCGTAGTCCTCGATATGCGCCACCTGTACAAGCAGTTCAACGAGAAATGGGACAAGGCCGGCGGCGACCCGAAAAAATTCGGCGACATCTGGGTCGAGCTCAAGCCCTCCGATTTCGAGCAGGCGGCAAAGAAGGACGGGCTTGAAATCCGCGAGGGCGACTGGGTCGCCGTGAACACGGGCTTCCACAAATTCTGGCGGAAGAACAACGACAAATACTATAACTATTATCCCGGCATGGGTCCCGAGGTCGCCAAATGGCTCATACACGAAAAGCACGTCAAGGGCATAACAGGCACGTGGGGAGCCACCGACGCGCCGCTGTGGCATTATCCTCTCAAAGAGCAGATGCCCTGGCTCGACACGGCGTACAAGGACGCCACGGGGACTGACGCCGCCGATAAGTTCCACGATTACGAGCCCTGCCACCGCCTGTTTATGCAGCACGGCGTCTGTACGGTCGAAAACGCCGGCGGCGACATTGACGACGTCACGGGGCGCCGTATGACGATAGCCGCGTTCCCGTTCCGCTGCGAAATGGCCGACGGCGGCTTTGTGCGCCTTGTGGCTTGGGAAGAAGGCTCATTCTAAGTAAGTATGGCAATAAGAACTCTGAAGGATATTAAAAAAATCGCGGTGCTCGGGGCCGGAACCATGGGCCCCGGCATCGCGCAGATGTTTGCGATAGGCGGCTACGGCGTCACGATGTGGACCCGCAGCGAGGAAACGCGCGAAAAAGCGAAATCCACGCTTCTCAAAAGCCTCGTCACATTCGCCGAGGAAGGTTTGATACCGACGGATCAGATCGACGACGTGTTCGCGCACGTCTCGTTCGCCCTGACCGTGGAGGACGCCGTGCGCGACGCGGACTTTATCCAGGAAACGATAGTCGAGAACCGGGACGCCAAGACGGAGCTTTACAAAACGCTCGGCGCGGCGGTCCCGCGCGACTGCATAATCGCGTCCAACACCTCCGCGCTCAACGTGTTCGAGCTCGTGCCGGAGGAGCTGCTGCCGCGTATGGTCATCGCGCACTGGTACGCGCCGCCGCAGCTCATCCCGCTTGTGGAGGTCGTGAAGAGCGAGAAGGCGCCGCCTAAGCTCGCGGACATCACCGTCGCGCTTCTCGAAAAGTGCGGGAAAACGCCCGTGCTGATGAAAAAGTTCATTCA
>JAISAA010000120.1 GCA_031266955.1 Oscillospiraceae bacterium
ACGTTTTCGCTCGTCGGCTCCGTGATGCCGCGCTTCTCGAAGCCGCGCGCGTCAAACGCTATCGCCGCGCCGATACCGTCGAAGACGATAAGCGCCTCTCCCGTCAGCAGCCCGGCGACGGCCTTGTCATTGTCGCCGCAAAACGTCCTTATGCCGTGAAACATACGCCCCGACATCACCCGCTCCACAGCATCCCTCTCGTCCCGCGCCCGCGCGAACTCGCGCCCCTCGACAAGCGGGCGCAGCACAAAATCGTAAACAGTATCCGTAGAGACCATCCCGTCTATAAAAACAGCCGTGGCGATGCTCCCGCCGCCTCCGCCGACTGCGATATCCGTAAAAATAACGTCGTCCGTGTCCGACATCATATCCCGCAGCGCCGAAACGCTCACCGTGCCGGTGAAATTCTCGGCGCGGGGGCGCTTATCCGCGGCACGAGAATCCGCGCCTTTGGCGCTCAAATTAGCGCCTACGGCGCGGGCGCGTTTATCCGCGCCCTTGTTTTTCAATAACATATTGCGATATCACACCCCCGCGTTTCTTCCCATGCGTAAGTATTCCCGAAAACGTGAAAACTATTTTCGGGCGTCAAGATGATTTGCGGAAAAATTTATAAAGCTGCGCGTTCGCCCGCGCGGCGCCGCTTGCCATTTGGCGAAAACGGGTATATAATAGCGCGGCAACGGCACGAAAAATATATATCGAGGTTGACGTCAATGGAAGAGTCCAGAAATTTTATACACGCGTTTATCGACGAGGATATAGCGCCCGGCGGGCGTTTTGAGGGTATGACGATCCACACGCGCTTCCCTCCTGAGCCCAACGCTTACCTGACGATCG
Organism: Oscillospiraceae bacterium; assembly: GCA_031266955.1. GTDB lineage: Bacteria > Bacillota > Clostridia > Oscillospirales > Oscillospiraceae > JAIRRO01. Next base: position 841 of record JAISAA010000120.1, read on the forward strand.
GGAACGCCTACGCGATCAACATCAGCTACGGCATCGCCGCGAAATACGGCGGGCTGTACAATCTGCGTATGGACGACACGAATCCCGCGAAGGAGGATACGCAGTACGTCGAGTCGATCATAGAGGATATGCACTGGCTGGGCTGGGACTGGGGCGACAGGTTCTATTACGGCAGCGACTATTTCCCCGAGACATATGAGTTTGCCGTCGGGCTGATAAAAAAAGGCCTCGCATACGTCTGCGCGCTTTCTCCCGAGGAATTCCGCGCCAGCGCGGGCGACGTGGGCGTGCCCGCCGTCAGCCCGTACCGCGGCCGCCCGGCGGACGAATCGCTCGATTTATTCGAGCGTATGAAAAACGGGGAGTTCCCGGAGGGCAAGTACACGCTCCGCGCGAAGATAGACCTTACCAGCGGCAACTTCAATATGCGCGACCCGGTGCTGTTCCGCATCCGATACATCGAGCACCATCGGCAGGGCACAAAATGGTGCATCTTCCCGATGTACGACTTCGCGCACCCGATACAGGACGCGCTTGAGGGCATCACGCACTCGCTGTGCTCGGACGAGTTCAAGGACCACCGCCCGTTTTACGACTGGGTCATTGAGAACTGCGACGTGCCGTCAAAGCCGCGCCAGATCGAATTCGGGCGGCGGAGCCTCACGTACACCGTAGTCAGCAAGCGTTATATGCGCAGGCTTGTGGAGGCGGGCATTGTCAGCGGTTACGACGACCCGCGTCTGCCGACGGTGCGGGGGCTGCGGCGGCGCGGCTATACCCCGGCCTCTATCGCCGACTTTTGCAGCAGGATCGGGGTCGGCGTCACGCGCAACACGGTCGAATACGCCTTGTTAGAGCACTGCCTGCGCGAGGACTTAAACGCTCACGCGCCGCGGGCGATGGCGGTGCTGCGTCCGCTCAAGCTTACGATAACCAACTACCCGGAGGGCAAAACGGAGCTGTTCCCGGTCGAGAACAACTCCGAGCTGGAGGGCTCCGGCACGCGCGATATCAGCTTCTCCCGTTCGCTGTGGGTCGAGCGCGACGACTTTGAGCTCGAGCCTCCGAAAAAGTATAACCGCCTGTACGTCGGCAACGAGGTGCGCCTCAAAAGCGCGTACATCGTCAAATGCACAGGCTTTAATACGGACGCGGACGGCGCGGTCACGGAGGTTTTCGCGGAATACGACCCCGCGACCACAGGCGGCAACACGCCTGACGGACGCAAGGTGCGCGGCACGATCCACTGGGTGAATTCCGCGGACTGCATAGGCGCGGAGGTGCGCTTGTACGACAATCTGTTCACCGACCCGAATCCGGGCTCCGGCGACGTCGATTTCCTGACGCAGATCAACCCGGACTCTCTGGAAATCCTGACGGACTGCAAATTAGAGGCCTCGTTAGCGGAGGCGGAGCCCTCCGATTCGTTCCAGTTCCTGCGCACGGGCTATTTCACGGCGGACAGCGTGCTCTCGCGCCCCGGCGCGCTCGTTTTCAACCGCTCCGTCGCGCTCAAGGACGGATACAAGCCGGGACGCGCCGCGCTATAAAAAATTAAACAATAATTAAGAATTATATCCGTTATTTCTTAGGATGTTCCTGATACTATATTCCCATAGACTTAGCACAAAGGAGGCTCGGCTGTGGGAACTGATTTGCTTTCCGCGATCACCGGCGCGGTGGGCGCATTGCTGAAGGTTTTCAGCGTATATTTCATTTTTATCGCTTTCTTCGCGTTTCTCAGGGAGCGCGACCATAAAACGGCGCCTCCCAAGACGCGCTTTGCAGTCCTCATCCCAGCGCGAAACGAGGAGGCGGCGATCCCGGGGATCGTAAAAAGCCTTAAAGAACAAAGCTATCCGCCGGAGCTGTACGATATCTACGTGATACCGAACAACTGCACTGACGGCACGGAGGAGGCGGCGCGCGCCGCCGGAGCGAAAATCATCCGCTGTATGAGACCCGTGCGCTATAAAGGCGGCGCGCTGTCTCAGACGTTCAGGCAGCTGCTTTCCTCGGAGCGTTACGACGCCTTTTGCGTGTTCGACGCGGACAATATCGCGTCCCGCGACTTTCTTTCGGAGATGAACAACGCATTTGCCGCCGGGGCACTCGCCTGCAAGGGCAGGAGAGTTGCGAGAAATCCGTACGAATCGGTCACGGCGGACTGCTACGCGATATATTTTGAACTGTTCAACAGATTTTTTAACCGCGCCCGCGCGCGCTGCGGCTTGTCCGCCAAGATAGACGGGACCGGCTTTGCCGTCTCGCGCGAGGCGATACGCGCAATCGGCGGCTGGAAGACCGAGACGATCACGGAGGACGCGGAGCTTTCCGCGCAGCTCGCCCTCGCCGGGATACGGGTAGAGTGGGCGCCGCGCGCCGTTACATATGACGAGCAGCCGAATTCTCCGGCGGCGTCCGTCGCCCAGCGTATGCGCTGGTGCAGCGGGCTTATCGACGTCGCGAAGCTAAGGCTTCCGGTGCTTTTCGCGCGCCGCGCTGCGGCGCGCCCGTCGGCAAAAAATGCCGCCAATTGGCGGCGACTGCACTTTGACAGCTTTATGATATTGAGCTCGCCGATGATCCAGCTCATCAGCCTGATTCCGGCCATTCTGTCGCCGCTGTTTGACCTTTTTGCGGGCGAGCTTAAGATCTTGCCGGCCGTCGCCGTGCTGTCGGCGGCGTATGTCGGGGTGTCGGTTTTCGCGGCGGCGCTGTCCGTTGCGGCGGGCCACGGGCTTCGCCGTATGGCGCGGAGCGCTTTGGCTTTTCCGCTGTTTATGGCGTCGTGGCTGCCTATACTCGTCGCATCGTTCTTCCACAGGACGTCAAGCTGGGCCGAGATGCGCGGAGCACCCGTCCGGACAAGGGAACGCAGCGCGGGTTACATAAGATAAAGCCGGGGACACCGGACGATGCCGGCGTCCCCCTATGAGTGTTGAGGGGCGGGCGACCGCAGGTCGCCCCTGCGGGCACGTGTTGGTAGGGGCGGATCTGTGTGTCCGCCCGGTTTGTTGATTCGCCCGGTATGGAAACGCGGGGGTGTGGCGGGACGCCGAGGGCGGCGTCCCCTACGGTGGTGTGCGTCATCCCGTAGTGCGTTGCACCATCAAAAAGGTGATAAATTTATGATAGGGTAAAGATGCTTGAGCTTGATCCTGGCATCAGATGTCTTGAACTGCCAATCGACGCCTTTTTGTTTCGGGTTCCGGTTCGTGTGCCATGCAGTCAATTCGTTGTTGAGCGCCTCTATCGATGGTATGCGCCTGTCGCCGAG
>JAISAA010000208.1 GCA_031266955.1 Oscillospiraceae bacterium
GTGCCCTGCCCGACAAGGCCCTTGTCCACGGGGCGGAACTTTCGTATGGCGTTGTACGGCTCGATGGACGTCTGGATTATGCGCTGGCGCGTATAGCCGGCGGTATCGACGTTCGTGATGTTGTGGCTCGTGACGTCAAGCCCTTTCTGGCTTACGACGAGCCCCGTGCGCCCTATTTCTATTCCTGAAAAAGTCGGTCTCATAAGCTGTGTCCTTTCTTCTCTGCTGCTTTTCTACGCGTCGCCTATATAATAGCCGCGGCCGGATTTGTCAAAAAGCCGCCCGTCGCCGGTGTATATATCGAAGGGGAGCTCCGGAAGCGTAAGCGCGTCTATGCAATCCGCCGTGTGGCGCAGGCGGTCTTCGAGCATTATCCGGCTGCGCTCGTTCATTTCAAGCAGGAGCCTCATCGACGTCGTAAGCTCTTGCTTCAGCCGCTTAAGCTCCGCGCGCGTTTCTCCCGCGGCGGCGTCGGCGGCGTCATTGAGCGTGGCTTCGCCTGTCAGCCCGAGCGCGCGCGCGGCCTCCGGCATCGCGGCCTCTCGGCGGCGCTCGGCGGCGTTTACCGAGGTTATCAGGCGCGTTTCACGCTCTGATATTTCCGAAAGGCGCTCCGTGTCGCCGCGGGTGATCGCCCGGCGCTTTTCATAAGAGAGCGTCAAAAGCTCTTTTACCGCTGAAAGCAGCTCGTTCAGCGCGGAGATAAGCGCGTCCGGCATCATCGCAGCGCGGAGACTATGCTCTCCGCGACGTCGTAAGCGGAGACGCCGTACTCGCCGCGCTCTATGGCCTCGCGCAGCTCCGGCACTCTGCCGGAAACGGCGGGGGCGGAAAGCTTCTCTTTCGCGTCGGACAAGATTTTTGAGAAAGCGAGAGCTTCGCTTGAAAAGCTTACGTTTGAAAAGCCCGTTTCGTCGGGCGCGGCGAGAAGCTCCGCGGCGGCGGGCCTTTTCAGCTTACCGGCGCGGAAGGCCGGTATCGCGGTATTCGCGGTGACGGAATTTATCTTCATTGAGTGTACCTCCTGCAAAAGGGGCGCGTCGCCCCACATTTTTCAATATCGTAACAAAAACGCCTGTTCTTAACCTGAAATCCCGATATTTTAATAAAAATCAGTCCGTCCGGTTATTTGCGGAGCGAGTTGGCGAGCCCGTCCATATCGTCCGCCGTGGTCAGCGCGCGCGAGGCGAGGGAAAACGCGCGCTGGGCGCGTATCATATTCGTCATTTCCTTGGCGAGCTCTACGTTTGAGTTTTCAAGGTATCCCGACACAACGCGGGAGCCCTCGGCGGCGGTCATTTCGCCCGACATATCCGTGCGGACGTATTTCTCGGAGCCGACGGAGGCGAGGCCCATTTCGTTGACGAAGTCGTATACCGGCAGCCCGAGCTCCCCGACGACAACGCCGTCTTCATCCGTAAACTCTAACATACCGCCCGCCGAGACCGAGACCGACGACGCCTCATCCGGCAGCGTGACGAGCGCGCCGTATTCCCCGGACAGAAAATACCCGTCGGCGTCCACGACGCTCCGCTGACCGGTGTACGGATCGACGGAGATATAAAAGCTGCCGCCGCGCCTGTAAAAATACTCCGCGCCGTTTTGGACCTCGAGGAAGCCGGAGCCCTCTATCGCGAAGTCGAGCTCGTTTTCCGTGGCGAGCAGATTGCCCTGGCGCGTTTCCCGCGTGATCGACGCCGTCGCGACGCCGTGCCCGTGCCGCTGGTTCCCCTCCGGCTCCGGCGTGCGCGGGTAGGACGGGTTGAGGCCGACCGTGTAAAGCGCGTCCGCGAAATCAAGGCGGCTCGCCCTGTGCCCGGTCGAATTGACGTTCGCGATGTTGTCCGCAACGACGTCAAGCCTGCGCTGCTGATTTATAAGCCCCGAGGCCGCCATATATACGGCTTCAAACATAATTTGAGTCTCCCCTATTATCTTAACGCACCAAGACTTGCCGCCTTGCCGTTTATTTCGTCGTTCATCGTCAGCATTTTCTGGTTCGTCTCGTACACGCGGTATACTGTTATCATTTCGACCATCTCGCGGGCGATATCCACGTTTGAGCCTTCGAGATAGCCTTGGCGTATAACGCTGCGCCCTGCGCCGTCCTCCGGCTGTCCGCCCGCCGCCTCGAAAACGCCGCCGCCTTGCTTGCGCAGCGTCTGCAAATCGGCAAACTCCGCGAGACGCAGAGTGTCGGCGAAGGAGCCGTCCGGCAGCGTAACCTCTCCTCCGGGCGCGACCGTGAATTCACTCCCGCCGACGAATATCCGTCCCGCCTGTCCGAGGACGTAATTGCCGGAGGCGTCGATCAAATATCCGTCGCGGTCTACGAGGAACGCGCCCGCGCGGGTATAGCGCTCTCCGGCGGGCGTGTCGAGCACGAAAAACGCGTCGCCCTGTATGGCAAAGTCCGTGTCGCGCCCAGTTTCCTCAAAGCCGCCGGAGGCGAAGTCGTAGTACAGCCTGTCTATTTGAGAGCCGAAATTGAGGTCTCCGACGCGCGGGGGCTCCGCGCCGCTTCGGGCCAAGGCCGCAGTTTCCGCGTTGTCGTTGACGCGGCGGAGCAGCTCGGCGTCGAACGTGTGCGTCGTGAGGTATTCTTTCTTATAGCCGGCGGTGTCGGCGTTTGTGATGTTGTTTGTGACGACCTCCATAGCGCGGCGCTGAAGCAGCATTCCCGTGCCGGAGATGTATACGCCTCTTGTCATTTCGGGGGACCTCCAAATATTCGCGGCAAATATTCGCGGAATTTCAGTGACTTTATGCGCGAACCGCAGATGTAAATAATATCGTCGGTTTTACTCCCGGACTTTAGCCCGAGGGGTATAATTTTCGGCGATCGGACAAAAGTTGAAAAAAATTGCGAAAAATGAAAAATAGGGCTTGCGTTTTTGCGCAAAACGGTATAATATGCCGACAGAACTTCAAAAAACAGGAGGAATAAATATGTTCACCAGCGAAATCATCAAACAATTAAAACAGCTCAATATCAGCAAGGACCCGGAAAAAACAAAGGTCAGGATAGCCGGTCTGTGGAAGAACGCGCCGAAGCCGCAGCGGGCGGAAATTCTGGACCTCTCCGGCGTCGCTCTCGCGACGGTACAGCGCGCGTACAAGATCGGCAACGTCTCCGCAAAGCTCGTCGTACCGCTCGCGCAGGTCCTCAACGTCAACCCGCGCTTCATCACCGGCGAGTCTGACAGCGCGGACGAGTGCACCGAGGCCGCCCTGCGCGAGCTGCTCGAAGAGCGCGGCTACCACAGGCTCCTGAGGGCTTATGACGCCTTAGAGCGCAACCGCATCCGCCGCGAGAAGCGCGAGACCGTAAAACCGGCCGAGCTCCCCGACGCTTCGCCCGACGAGTACGAGACCCCGGCGCCCCGGCCCGTAGCCATCACAGAAGAGGACAAGCCCTGCGACGAGCCCTGCTGCGCCGAAAAAGACGCCGGCGAGTGCTGCTCGCTCGACTCCGCGACCGCCGCGACCGCCGCTCTCGCCGAATCGCTGTCGGAAGAGGATATGACGCTTCTGCTGAAGGCGCTTTTGCTGCGCGCCAAGGCCGGCGGAAAGTACGCCGAAACTGCGGCCAAGCTGAGACTGCTGCTTATTTCATAGTCCGCTCCTGCTCCTGATTCGGTTCCGTCGCCGCCATTAGTCAGTTGATGACTCTATCAATATGTATTTTTAACCGATGTAACTATTACATATTGTGCAATATGTAAGGTCAGGAAATACCGAATATATCAAAAGTTGCGCGCGCTTTTCATATCTGGTATGATATCCTCCGAGGGTTGAGTCCGTTTTGGACAAGCCTATTCGGGAAAGGATATGATATTATGACGGAAGTGTATTCAAAGCTGTTATCCGCCGCCGAGGCGATACGCGACCGCGTCGGGTTTACGCCGCGCGCGGCGCTTGTGCTCGGCTCCGGCCTCGGGGCGTTCGCGGACGGTATGGAAATTTCGTCGGCCGTTGATTACGGGGAGCTTCCCGGCTTTCCGAAAAGCACGGTCGAGGGGCACCGCGGGCGGTTCGTGTTCGGCTGTGAGCGCGGCGTTCCCATCGTCGTTATGCAAGGGCGCGTACATTATTATGAGGGCTATTCTATGGACGAGGTCGTTATGCCCGTCCGGCTTTTACGGCTGCTCGGCGCGACGCGGCTTGTCCTCACGAACGCCGTCGGCGCCATCAACGCGGATTACGCCGCCGGGGATCTTATGCTCATCGGCGATCATATTTTATACGGCGTGCCGTCGCCGCTGATAGGCGCGAATATCGACGAGCTCGGCCCGCGCTTCCCGGATATGAGCGAGGTGTATTCAAAGGCTTTGCTGGATAATGCGCGCGACGCGGCGCGGCGGCTCGGGATAACGCTGCGCGAGGGCGTTTATCTGCAAACCTCGGGCCCGAATTTTGAGACGCCGGCTGAGATACGCGCGTACCGCGCGCTCGGCGCGGACGTCGTCGGGATGTCCACGGCGTGCGAGGCCGTCGCGGCGCGCCACGCCGGGATGGAGATATGCGGCGTTTCCTGCGTATCAAACCTCGCGGCGGGGATGTCCTCGGCGCCGCTGACGCACGAGGAGGTGCAGACGGCGGCCAACGCCGCCGCCCCGCGCTTCCGCGCGTTGATATCGGAAATTATCGCGGGGCTGTAAGGGTGGATAAGGGGAGCGAAGGCTTGTCCTGACCGAGACGGTTGTAGGCGTGAACGAAGATCGTAAGGACAGCGAGCAGCGTTTCAAGGCTCCGGTAAAAACAACGCCGTCTGCGAGCCGGGCCCGATTCGAGATTTGCATATTTACGGGCTTTTTGTATCTCCTGTTCCTCGCTCACCCATACAGCAGCCGGGAGCGGGGGACTAATGAGAACAGCAACGGAATGATCCGGAGGTTCTTTCCGAAAGGCACGGATTTTTCTAAAATTTCTAAGCGGAAAATTCAAGCCGTCCAAGCTTGGATGAACAATTATCCCCGCAAAATCCTCTGCGGCAATACCCCAACGCCGCCTAATCACTTATCGGCTGCTTCGCCAGATGCTGTGGTCAATTATTGTTTCAATTCATATCCAAAACATTTTTTCCGGAAGGTATTGACTTATTGCCGGCGCGGGTGATATAATGTCTGAACCGCCTTGAACGGGTCTTCAAGCGCCGCGCGCGGTTTATGTTTCAGCCGCGCCGTCCGCCCGTGAAAGCGAGTCTCAAAAATTTATGAGGTGGATAAAATTGACAGCAATCATCGAAACAGGCGGTAAGCAGTACCGCGTATCAGAGGGCGACGTGCTTTACGTCGAAAAGCTCCCCGCCGAGCCGGGCGAAAAAATCACGTTCGACAAGGTCCTGGCCGTGCTCGGGGACACGGCGGTGTTCGGAGCACCGGCGGTCGCGGGCGCTTCCGTAACTGCAAGCGTCGAAAAAAGCGGCAGGGCGAAGAAGATCATCGTATACAAGATGCGCCCGAAAAAAAATTACCGCCGCAAGCAAGGCCACAGGCAACCTTACACAAAGCTTGTGATCGAAAAGATTTCCGTATAGCGTCTGAAATGTTAAAATTAAAATTAGGAGTGAAACAAAATGGCACATAAGAAGGGCATGGGCTCGACCAAAAACGGCCGCGACAGCAAGTCAAAGCGCCTCGGGCCGAAACGCGCGGACGGACAGTTCGCGCTCGCGGGGAACATTCTCGTGCGGCAGCGCGGGACGAAGATACATCCTGGCATAAACGTCGGCCGCGGCCGCGACGACACGCTGTTCGCCCTGGAAAGCGGCACGGTTCGGTTCGAGCCGATGGGGCGCGACAGAAAACGCGTCTCGGTGTACGCCGAAGCCGCGAAATAGCAACCAGTTCAAGTCAATCAAAATCCGGTAAACGCTCGGCGTTTGCCGGATTTTAATATTTACTGCGATTTTTAACGTAACTTTAATTTGATTATTCGGCGCGAAAGAGTTATGATAATCACGCGAACCAAAATTATTTTACCGCATCGGAGAACGATTATGACTTTCGACAATACAACGCCTCGCGTGTGCCTGTTAAACGATTCGTTTCCCCCGGTAATTGACGGCGTGGCGAACGCCGTGTTCAACTACGCGTCGGTGATACAGCGCCTTTACGGCGGCGTTATCGTCGCGACGCCCAAAGCGCCCGGCGTCAAGGACGAGCACCCATTCCCCGTCGTGCGCTATCCGAGCGTGAATATCAAAAAAATCGCGCACTGCCGAACCGGCATCCCGTTCGCGCTCTCCGCGGTCAAAGAGATCACGGCCCACGCGCCGGACATTATCCATTCGCACTGTCCGTTCGCGTCCGGGATATTCGCGCGCGTGCTCCGCCGGCTGACGGGCGCGCCCGTCGTAATGACGTACCACACGAAATTCGACGTCGATATAGCAAATATTTTCGGCTCGACGATCGCGCGCGCGGCGGCGACAAAGCTGATAACGGAAAACTCCGAGGCGTGCGACGAGGTGTGGACCGTAAGCCGCGGCGCCGGCGAAAATCTGAAAAGCCTCGGCTACGAGGGTGACTTCCGCGTGATGGAAAACGGCACCGACTTTCCGCTCGGACGCGCACCGGAGGGCGATATCGCCGCCGTTTCCGCCGAGCACGCGCTGACGGAGGATGTTCCCGTGTTCCTGTTCGTCGGCAGAATGATGTGGTATAAGGGCACGCGCATAATCCTCGACGGGCTGAATAAGGTCAAGGCTCGCGGGACGCGTTTTCGGATGCTTTTCGTCGGCGGCGGGACGGAATTTGACGAGATAAAAGCCTATGCCGAAAAGCTTGGGCTCGGCGCCGAATGTGTTTTTACCGGGCCGGTTTATGACAGGGCAAAGCTGCGAGCGTATTTTTCCCGCGCTGATATGTTCCTGTTTCCGTCAAGCTACGATACGAACGGCATTGTCATCCGGGAGGCCGCCGCCTGCTCCCTCGCGAGCGTGCTGATACGCGGAAGCTGCGCCGCCGAAGGCGTTGAAGACGGTGTGAGCGGCGTTTTGATAGATGAAAACGCCGACAGCCTCGCCGAGGCGGCTGACGCCTTGGCGAGGAGCCCGGAGCGCGCGCGGGCTCTCGGCGCCCGCGCGGCAAGCTCTCTGTATGTATCGTGGGAGGACGCCGTGAAATTGGCATATACGCGTTACGGCGAGCTGCTTGAAAAGCACGGAAGGCTGAATAACGCTTAGATCGCGACACGCACGTTAAACGTCTTCAGCCAATGATTCATCTGCAAAAAATAAGCTATCGTCTGCGGCGCGGTCATAAGCTGACCGTACCAGGGCTCGCTTGAAGCGCCGTCGCGCGTGAGCGCTTCGAGCGCTTCTTTTTTCACGATTTGCAGCACCGGCGCGGACGGGTCTGAAAGTACGCCCCGCAGCTCCGACGTCACGGCGGCGAGGTACGCCGGATTGTGCGTTTTGGGATACGGGCTCTTTTTCCGCGTCAATATCTCGCGCGGCAGCAGCTCGCGCACCGCCTCGCGCAGCAGGCCTTTTTCCGTACCGCCGCGGTCTTTATACTCCCACGGCAGCGTGTAAAGATACTCCGCTATCCTGTGGTCGCAGAACGGCACGCGCACCTCAAGGCCCGAATACATCGACATCCTGTCCTTGCGGTCGAGCAGCGTCTGCATAAACCATTTGAAATTCAAATTCACCATTTCTTTAACGCGCCGCTCGGACTCGTTCGCGGGGGCGACGGATGCCGCCGCTATTGTCTCGCGGTAGCGCGAATCGACGTATTCGGCCCCGTCGAGCTTATATTCCTCGCGCAGCATCGCCTGGCGGCGCTCCGTTGACCGCGCCCACGGAAAGCCGCCCTGCTCGCGGATTTCCCTGTCGCGGTACCACGGGTATCCGCCGAAAATTTCGTCGGCGCACTCGCCGGAAAGCGCCACAGTCGCGTGTTTTTTCACCTCCCGGCAAAAAAGCAGCAGCGACGAATCCACATCGCCCATACCGGGCAGGCCGCGCGCCTCGGCGGCGTCGTACAGCGCCCGCACAAGCTCTTCTGTGTCAAGCGTGACATTTCGTCCCTCGGTTCCGAGATAGCCGTTCATCAGGTCTATGTAATCCTCGTCGCTGTTGGGCTGGAACTTTCCCGCCTTAAAATAGCGTCTGTTGTCCTTATATCCCACGGAAAACGTTTGCAACGTTTCGCCGTGCTCCGCCAGCCGGTTCCGCGCCACCGCCGAGATAATGCTCGAATCTAACCCGCCGGAAAGAAACGCGCAGACCGGCACGTCCGACACAAGCTGTCTCTCTATCGCGTCGCGCACGAGAAAGCGCGTTTTATCTACCGCATCCTCAAAGCTGTCCCGGCATTCAGAATCGACGAGCTCCCAGTAGCGGCGAACCTTAAAGCCCTCCCGCGTAAATTCCGCCGTGCAGCCCGGCTCAAGCTCTTTGATTCCGCGCAAAACTCCGCGCCCCGGCGTTCTTCCCGGCCCGAGAAATATCAGCTCCGCGACTCCCTGCCCGTCGAGCACGGCGGGAACGTCGGGATGCGCCAAAAGCGCCGAAATTTCCGAGGCGAAGATGATCGAGCCCTCGCCGAGCGTGTAAAACAGCGGCTTCACGCCAATCCTGTCCCGCGCGAGAAAAAGCCGCCGCGCGCGGCTTTCCCAGACGGCAAACGCAAAAATGCCGTTCAGCCGCCCGACGCACGCCCCGCCCCATTCGATGTACGCCCGGCCCAAAACCTCCGTATCGGAGCGTGTCTCGAACTTATGCCCACGCGCGGCAAGCTGCTGCCGCAGCTCCTCCGTGTTGTAGAGCTCGCCGTTGTATATAAGCGTAAAGCGCTCGCCGCGCGCGCGCAGCTCCATCGGCTGCCGCCCGTTTTCAACGTCTATGACGGCTAACCGCGTATGTATCAGCGCCGCCGGCCCGTCCGTAAATATCCCGTCCTGATCCGGCCCCCGGCGCTTTAACGCCGCGAGCATAGCCGTATAGGCGCGCCCGCGCGACGCTATACGTCCCTCGTCCCGGCATATTTGTCCCGCTATCCCGCACATTTTGCGCAACACTCCTCTGTCAAGCATATTCCCTTATATATATGCGCGGGGAGCGCCGTATGTTCCGGTTGTATACGGCGTTTTTGTCGCCACTCTTGTGGATCAGACGTTTGAACTTTAGCGGATATAAAGATATCTTTTCTTTATTGTAAATCTATTTATCACGTATCTTTATCGGTATAAAAATCTCAAGTTGTTGATATCCCAACGCGTTCTTGAATTCATCGTCCGGCGGGTTTGGTATGTTCATAAGCATCTCACACTCATGCCGCTCCTCGTATTCAAAACCGCTGGAATCTATCCATTTCCTTATCATATGATACACACCTAACAAGCTCTCTCCATCATCGTCTATAGACACAGCGACAGCATAAAGCCCGCCTACAAACTCAATGAGTTTATATGTCGCCACATCATCCTCGCTCACCCAATCTTCAACCGCCGAAATCCATTCGCCGTAGTGTCTGCCGTCTTTGTTTTCATCAATCCACACAAAGGTTTGCGCACCATACATGCTGTTTTTTAACAAATGTTTATGCGCTTCTTGCCACTGTACAAATGTACCAAACATTACATCGGTAGTTACTATCCCAGAGGTAAACGCCCGAAACGGGTTTACTCTTATAACCCGCACCTCCGGCGCTTTTTTGCCTACTGGTTCTAATTTTTCACCATTTATTTGCCATAAATCCATATTCGACTCCTTTTTATAATCTTTTCATATTTACAATAAAATGTCAAGTCCTTATTATTGAACCATATTTTACAACTAAGTCAAGCGCAAATTTCGCCTAACGGTCCGGCTGTATATGACGTTTTTTTGCGCCCGATAAGGAAAAATGCGTAGCATTTTTACGGGCGCAAAAAAATGTGGGTGGAGTGGAGCGTGGGAGGCGTAGCCGACCTAGCGGAACGGAACCCCGAGCCGCCTACTGGCGGCGAAGCATATACAGTCCTATGTGCAGTTGGGCTGTTCTACAACTTTTTCTTCATCATTGTTTTTATTATTTATTCGGGTTCTAATATTTATTAAGGGCTCTATATTTCTTATTTTTTCTACGGCATTTATGGAAAAATTTACATCGGATTCATTCACTTCATATTTATGCGGATAACGTATGTCATTACTATATCTGTTTATAATATCACATTCTGTTTTAATGTTTTCAAAAATTTTATCTTTCTCTACACAAATCCTATTTAAATAAACCAAATTGTGTGTCTTTTCCG
>JAISAA010000248.1 GCA_031266955.1 Oscillospiraceae bacterium
GTCGGTTTCCCGTGCGCCTCGCCGGATCTCAACGCGCTCATCGCGTTGCAAATGGAGGCCCTCGCGCGGCTCGGACGCGAGCTCGGCAAGCCGGAGGACGTCTGCGCGAAATGGGAAGCGGACTCAAAGACGCTCGTCAAAAAAATCGTCGAAAAATTCTGGAACGGCACGGAATGGTTCGCGTTCAACGCGAAGACGGGCGAAAAATCGGATTCGCATACGGTTTCGCTGTATTTCCCGCTGCTGCTCGGAACCCGTCTGCCGCGGGACGTTATCGACAAGAGCATAGAATATATGTTCGCGCCGGAGCGTTTTGACACGCCCTACGGCCTATCGACGGAAACGCTCGACAGCGACTATTTCTTCCACGGCTTCACGCAAGGCAGCATAATAACGCCGTCCTCGTTCTGGATGGCGATCGCGCTGGAAGCCTGCGGCCGCGCGGATCTTGCGAAGAGCGTATCGCGCAAATACTGCGCAATGCTGCGCGACACGGGATATTTCCACATACATAACGCGCTGACCGGCAAGGAGGACAGGAGCCTTACGGCGTTTGGCGAAAAGGGGCTGTTCTGGTCGGCGTGGTCTTCGTCAACATATATCTACCTCGCCGGCAAATACGGGGAATAAGACGAAATGGACGAAAACATACGCTTAAACGGCAAACCGGCTGAAAAGCGGACTCTTGACGACTTTACTTTTCTGGACGAAGCGCTGCGCAGCGGTGCACTTGAGTTTTATGAAAAACTTTTCGAGCCGGCGATGACGCTTGCCCGGTTCCAACAGGCCCGGGAGGAAAGTCTTTGCGCAAGCGTAAAGCTTTATGAGGCAATGAAGCTCTCTCCCGGGACAGTCAGGCGCATCTGCGGAGTTCCCCCGAAGCTGGTTTCGGAGATATATGAGGCGCCGCGGCGCTTCGCCGAATTTCTGTCGGAGTTTCCGGTATCGGAGCCGAGGGGGCCTTTCTCTCCGGCGCAGATCACGCGTCTGTGTATGTTTTTCAGTCAGCACTATTTGACGCTGAACGCGCCGGGCGAGGAGCTTCGCGCGGACCTTGTCCGCAACGAGGCGGCGGGCTTGATTTCCTATGAGGCGATATCCGAGCTCACGGGCGTACCGGCGGGCACAATAAGCGCGTTTGCCGCTGAAGCCGCCGTCCTGCTCTCGGACGCCGATAAATTAATTCTCATAGCGCATATAGTCCCGCCGCAGACGACGCGGGTGTCGCCCGACGCGCGTCTTAAAGCGTCGCTTGACGCCCTGATGAATACTCACGGCATATCCGCCGAAACGCTCTCGCTGCTCCGGCGCGTGCCGCCTGATTTGATCGAGGCGTTTGCGGCGGGCAAGGGGCGGCTTTCCGACCTTGAAAAATTCAACTTGGCGGCGGTCGCATTTCGGCTCGAGGCAGTCATAACCACGGTACGCGCTGTTCCCGACGAGGCGGCGGCGTAAAGCTCTTTAGCCCCCGCGCTTTGAAAAAGCTTCTCCTCCCGGTACCGGGGGGAGAAGCTTTTTTTAGCCTATTGCGCTATATCGCCGCCGGCTTCCCCGTGTTGCTCCGCTACAAGCTCATCGAGTTCGTCGAGTACGCCCTCGTCGCCTGTGAGATGGAACGGCTCGTAACCGATTTCGAGAAAGTGCAGAAGCTTATATTTTCTATCCATCTCGACGAACTGCGACGGAGTAAGCTTGTGCCGCCGCATATATTGCATTGCGATACCCGCTTGTAAATACGCTACATTGTTAAACGCCCGCATTTCCATATACTACACCTCCATCCAACTATCCCAGTCGCCCGACAACTCCGCATTCAGCATATCCTCCACATACGGCGCGGTCTCGAGGCAGAGATATGATTTCGGATTTATCAGCAGCTCGAATGTCTTGGTCGTCATAAAAAATTGCAATGCCTCCGTCACCGGTATGCCTTGGGCTTCGGCATAACTGTCAGCCACTTGAGCGGTCAAAGCTTCAATCGCGATATTGATCATCCCCTCGTTTATGGCGTTCATCTTATTATCCTCCTGCCCTTAAATTGAAGTAAGTCGGCGGCGTGCTGCGAGCCGAAGAAAAATTGAGCCGGCAGATTATTCGGTTCGACAAGGGCGATAAGCGCGTCAATCGCTTTTTCGGTAAGCACTTGCCCGCCTGCCGCCGACAGGACGGTCTGAATTGAAACGCGCGTATTGTCGTTAGCTGTTGCTCCGATCACAATGTCAAAGCTATGCTGCTTCTCCCTGCTCATACGATTGAGAACAACAAAGCGCATCCATTCTCCATCCGGTACGAGGAACTCTTTTACGTTTAGTTTCTCCGTTTCTCGCAGATCAAATTCGTAAGTGTACAGTAGCGGCGTAACGCTTACTGTCCTTCCGCGAAGCGCGTATCGTTCTTGCTCAATTTCTCTGTTGCGGGCGGCGAGCCGTTCGGCGTGACGAGCGTCGCGTGAGGTGTAGAACCCGCGCCCGAAATCTTTGTTTGCTCTGCCGCGGGTTACGTCTATTGCGTCAAATTCATATATCGAGCCGTGATAGAGCGTTATGATATTACTATTGCTCACGCGGGACCCACCTCCGTAAATATGCGTTAAGCTTATTGCGCTATATCGCCGCCGTGGAACGCGCACTCGAAGACCATTTCGTCCCTGAAAAATATCTGCTCGTAGCCGTAGAACCAGTCAATATCGCCCTTGACGGTGCATTTGTAAGAATAGTCGCCGTTTGCGTATTCCGACGGCCCGCGGTAGGGATATTCTTTTGGCGCGAGCAGTAAGACTTCTTTCAGAAAATCATAGGTTTCTCTCAGAAAATCATCGGAGAAATTGTCGGAAACTATCCTGCCGACATAGTTTATCGACCAAAAGGGCGCGTCGCCTTCCCACAGAGCTGTTTCTCCGGAGAATTTTGTCCTGCCCAAATACGTGTCGATATATTTGAGCGTGCCATCCTCATAATGAAAATCGTGCGAGCTTGGCCGTGACGAATACGCCTCGGCGCCCTTCCCCGCATATGCGGCTTTATTTGCCCTGAGCAAAAAATCGACAGCGTTTTTATCCATAATGTACGCCTCCTGAAATATAGACAGCGGACGCTTGCCCCGCTCCCCAAAAGCAAGTATAGCAGAAAATTATGAAAATTTCCATTGTTTTTTGCCGTTGACACGCCGCCGCGCTTATGCTAAACTTTACGCAGGCTTTACACATATTTTATATAATCGGCGGGAGACGGTATAAATGGACATTTTGGACGTATTCAAGCTTCTCGGCGGAGTGGCGTTTTTTCTCTTCGGAATGGGTGTTATGTCTGCGAGCTTAGAGAAAATGTCCGGAGGGAAGCTGGAGCGCACGCTTGAACGCGCCACATCAAGCCTGCCGAAATCACTTGCGCTCGGGATGGGGATAACGGTGGCGATACAGTCCTCGTCGGCGATGACGGTTATGCTTGTCGGGCTGGTGAACTCCGGGATCATGACGCTGCGGCAGACGGTCGGCGTCATTATGGGCTCTAACATCGGGACGACGCTGACGGCTTGGATACTCGCCCTCGCGGGCGTGGAGAGCGACAACATATTCGTAAATATGCTGAAGCCCGAAAGCTTTTCCCCGCTGTTCGCGGTCGTAGGCATAGCATTTATAATGTTTTCAAAGAAACAGAAACGGCGTGACGTCGGTGAGATACTCATCGGGTTCGCCGTTTTAATGTTTGGTATGATAGTGATGAAAGAGTCCGTGGACGGGCTTTCGGAGAGCGCGAAATTTCAGAGCGTGCTTGTCGCGTTTGAAAATCCGCTGCTCGGCGTGCTCGTAGGCGCGGTGTTCACGGGGATAATACAGAGCTCGGCGGCGTCAGTCGGGCTTTTGCAGGCGTTCGCTATAACGTCGCGCATAAAATTCGGCGTCGCGATACCTATTATAATGGGGCAGAATATCGGGACTTGCGTCACGGCGCTGCTGTCGAGCATTGGGGTGAACCGCTCCGCGCGCCGCGTCGCCGTCGTGCATATATACTTTAACCTTATAGGCACGCTGCTGTATATGGTCGTGCTGTACGGGCTGGACAAGTTGTTCAACTTCGCGTTTATGGATATGGACATAACGCCGCTGTGGATAGCCATTGCGCACAGCATATTCAATATAAGCGTAACGGCGGTGCTGCTGCCGTTTACGCGCGGGCTCGAAAAGCTGGCGTTCCTCACCATACGGGACAAGCCGGAGTCCGCCCCGGCGGAAGAGTTTCTTGACGAGCGGCTGCTGAACACCCCGGCTTTCGCGATCGTGAACTGTCAGAACATGGTGAGCCGGATGTGCGTTATCGCGAAAGACACGGTGCTTGCCGCGATAGCGCTCGTAGGCAATTATTCCGAACGCGCGGCGGAGGCGCCGGCGGAGGGAGAGTCGCAGCTCGACGCTTACGAGGACAAGCTCGGGACGTATCTTGTAAAGCTTTCGTCGAAAGAGCTGTCCGACCGGGATAGCTGGGAGTCCGCGCGTATGCTGCGCGCCATCGGGGACTTGGAGCGTATGGGCGACCACGCGCTGAATATAATTTACAGCGCCAAAGAGGTACACGACAAGGGCATAGGCTTTTCGGCGGCGGCGACGGCGGATCTCGACGTGCTGCGTGAGGCGCTTACCGAAATCGTGAATATGACGACCGACGCCATGGTAAGTCGGGACGAGGAGCTCGCAAAAAAAGTTGAGCCGTTAGAGCAGGTAATAGATGTGCTGGTGCGCGAGGCGCGCGACCGCCATATAGCGCGCGTGCAGCGCGGCGAGTGCGGCATCGCGCCGGGCTTTGTGTGGTCGGACTTGATGGTAAACTACGAGCGCGTGAGCGACCATTGCTCAAACCTCGCCGTCGGCGTTATTCAGAAAAAGTCGCCGTCCGTCGGCGGGCACGATTACCTTTCAAAGGCGCGCAGCGCCGATAATCCGGAGTTTGTGCGGGCCTTTGACGCGTACAGCGCAAGGTATAGGTTAGAATAGCGGCGTTGCGCCGCATTAATGCGCCTTTTGCGGCTTTTTTTCGCCTGCGCGGCGGGCGCCGGCAAACGGGCTTTGCCCGTTGTGTATGATTAAACGTGCGTGCGCGCACGGGGAACGCCGCAAAGCGGCGACGTCGGCGCGGAACGCGCCGTGTCCCGTGCCGCAGCACGTGCAATCACTCTCTCAGGGAAAGAACCGCCAAAGGAAGAATCCTTTGGAATCCTCTGAATCGCGGGGGCTTACGGGGGTTGTTTGCAGTTGGCGGGCGCGGCGCTGTCATTTTTGGGCTGTATTGGGGGGCGTGGTGCGGTGGCGCTCTGTTGTCAACACGCGAATCGTAATGTTCCGCTGCCGCTGGGTTGTGCGGGAGTGAATATCCACCCCGTCGCTTCGCGCCACCCCTCCACCGGAGGGGAATTTTGGACGGCGGGCGACCGGGGATGGTCGCCCCTACGGGACGAGACACGGGAAATCGTGTAGGGGCCGCCGTCCTCGGCGGCCCGCCGTTCCTCGTCTCTCGTCCTGCGTCCCGGGGGAAATCCTTGGGGGGGGG
>JAISAA010000293.1 GCA_031266955.1 Oscillospiraceae bacterium
AGCTGCGCTAACGCCACGGCGAGGTTGACCGCGACGGTGGATTTCCCGACGCCGCCTTTTCCGCTCGCGAGGGTTATGACCTTCAGGCCGCTTTTGACGCCCGTCATTTTTTCGCGGAGGCTTTGCGCCTGATCCGCTCTTACCGGGTTGTTCATTGTGCTTTCACCTTGCCCGTAATTCATCTTATCAGGGAGCCCGCGATCTCGTCCGCGTTGACCGGTTCCACATCGTCCGGGACGGTCTGCCCGGTCGTGACGTAGGAGACGCGTTTTTTCGAGTACCATACGAGGTTTAGCAGCATACCCCGGCTTTTCGTCTCGTCAAGCTTCGTGATGAGCAGCTTGTAATCGCCGAAAAAAGCATAGGCGTCCACTATTTCGCGCATCGATGAAAAGCTTGTCGCGGCGGAAATGCACAGCAGCGTGTCGTCCGGCTGCGCGAGGCGCGTTATGCCCTCCATATCCTCCTGCTGCGCCGCATCACCGGGCTTTTTGCCGGCGGTGTCGATGAAAACTATGTCCAAATCCTGCATTTCCGCGAGCGCGTCCGTTATCTCGTCGGGATTATACACCATTTTGACAGGAATATCAAGTATATCAGCGTATGTGCGAAGCTGCTCCTGCGCGCCTATCCTGTAAGAATCCGTATTTATTATACCGACCTTCTTCTTTTGCTTTATGGAGAAATTCGCCGCGAGCTTTACGATAGTGGTGGTTTTCCCGACTCCCGTCGGCCCCGCGACAAGGACGACGCGCCGCTTGAATTTTTTATGAGAGATCGGCTCTCCGGGGCCGAACTGCTCCGTTATGAGCTGACGCATTACCTCTCCCGGCGACGCGTCCGGACGGCTTTGCAGCACCGACACGGCGTCGCGGCAAAGGCTGTGAACAAGCTCCTCGCGCACCTGATTTTCGATAAGCTTGACGGCGAGCGTCTCGACGCCCTCCGGATAATCGAACGTGATATCGCGCTTGACCATAGAAAACTTGTCCATAAACCCGCCGAGGAGCTTTTCAAGGCTGTCGAGCCGGTTGTCAAGGCCTCGCAGCTTTTCGTCCGCGGCTCCCGGCGCCGGCGCGGAAACGGGAGCCCCCGCCGGCTGGATCGGAACCGGGAGTACGATCTGTGCCGGAGCCGGTATAGGCGTGCGCGGCGGCGGGACGGACGGCGCCGCGGCGGGATCGGGATAGAGCCTGCGCGGCTGCTGCGCGCGCGACTGCGTGAGCGCGCGGCGGAACGGCTTGTGCTCCGGCTCATAGGCTACCATCACCTCAAGCACCGGGCTTTTGAACAGATTCTTCAGACCCCGGGGCTTGACCTTCTGGCTCGACAGGATGACGGCGTCGGAGCCGAGCTCGCGTTTGATCGTATCAAGCGCCTCCTGCATATTGTTCGCGCGGTATTTCTTTACTTCCATTAAAGCTTAACAACTCCTTCGGAACGCACTTCTACGCTGGGATCGAGCTCACTGTAGGACAGGACGTTCAGATCGGCGGAAAGCTGCTCCGTAATTTTACGGACCTGGCGGCGCGCGAGCGGCGTGACGAGTATCACCGGCGTTTTCCCGCGCTCCCTTGCCGTTTCGACGCAGGCTTTCATACGCTCGAAGATCGTGCGTATCGTACCGGGCTCAAGCGAAAGGTACGCGCCCTGCGGCGACTGCTTCGTGGACTCGGCCAAAAGCTGCTCTAACTGCGGGTCGAGCGTTATCGCATACGCTTCGTCGTCGGGAATGAAGCGCCTTGAGATCGTGCGCTTTAACGCCGCGCGGACGTACTCAGTCAAAAGCTCCGTGTCGCGCGTTACCGCGCCGTAGTCTCCGAGAGTTTCGACGATAGTCGTCATATCGCGTATCGGCACGTCCTCCCGCAGAAGATTCGACAGTACGCGGTGGACCTCCCCGAGCGAGAAAAGCTTGGGCACGACGTCCTCTACGAGCGCCGGCTGAGAGCGTTTCAGGTTGTCGATGAGCTTGGAAACGTCCTGACGGCTCAGCAGCTCGTGCGCGTGGCGCCTGAGCACGGCTGTCATATGCGTGGCTATGACGCTGGGGGGGTCCACCGTCGAATAGCCGAGTAGCTCGGCGTGCTCGCGCTCGCTTTTCGGTATCCAAAGGGCGGGCAGGCCGAATGTCGGCTCTACCGTCGGTATCCCGAACATCTCGTCGTCGGTGTCGTCGGTCGCGATGGCGAGAAGATGGTCTGTCATTATTTTGCCGGAGGCGACCTCTACGCCCTTTACCTCCACGATGTATTCGTTGGGGGCGAGGCGCACATTGTCGCGCAGCGTGACCTTGGGAATTATTATGCCGAGGTCATACGCGCACTGATTGCGGATCATTAAGAATCTGTCGATCAGGTCCCCGCCCTGGGACGCCTGGATGAGTGGGATCAGGCTGTAGCCGAAGGTGAACGATATAGGGGCGATGTCGAGCAGCTCTAACGGAGATTTCGCCTTTTTCTTATCCCTTGCCTCTTCCGTCGCCGCCGCTTCCTCGGCTACGGCGACGGCCTTCGCCCGCCGGCTGCTTGACGCCGCCCCGCCGACGATAAGCACCGCGGCGACGAGCAGCATAGGCAGCTTGGGCAGCCCGGGTATCAGCGAGACGACGACGAGCAGCACGCCGGATAAGATCAACGCGGAGGGCTGCGCGAATATCTGCGAGGCGGTTTCCTCGCCGAAGGGTATGCCGCGCCCCGAGCGCGTGACGATTATACCCGACGCCATAGAGATCATAAGCGCGGGGACCTGCGAGACTATGCCGTCGCCGATAGTAGCGAGGATATAAATGTTCGCGACCTCGCCGATAGAGCGGTTCGACGTCACGACGCCGATAATAAGCCCCCCGACGATGTTTACAAGCGTTATTATAATGCCGGCAATGGCGTCGCCCTTTACGAATTTTGACGCGCCGTCCATAGCCCCGTGAAAATCGGCCTCGTGCGAGATTTCCTGACGGCGCACCCGCGCCTCCGCCTCGTCTATCACTCCGGTGCTGAGGTCGGCGTCCACCGCCATCTGCTTTCCCGGCATTTCGTCGAGCGTGAACCGCGCCGTGACCTCCGCGACGCGCTCCGCGCCCTTCGTGATAACTATAAACTGGATTATCATTATTATCGCGAACACGATGATGCCGACGACGATATTCTGCCCGATTACCACGCCGCCGAACGTCTTTATGACGTTGCCCGCGTCGCCGCCGTTCAGCAGTATCAGCCGCGTCGAGGACAGATTGAGCGCGAGGCGGAACAGCGTCACGAACAGCAGCAGCGTGGGAAAGACCGAAAACTCAAGGGGCTCCTTGATATACAGCGAAAAAAGCAGAATGATTATGGAAATTGAGATGTTTATAATGAGCAGCGTGTCCATAACGAACGTCGGCATCGGAAATATGATGATAAAAATTATCGACAAAATTGCCGCCGCGACTGTTATGTTAGATACCTTGATATTGCTCGTCATTGCTCAGCTTACTTCCTTTTCCTTAATAATTGCTTTGATTTCGCGGGGCCTTTAGCGCTGCTCGGGCGGGCGCCGTATCCGGTCGTCTATATCTATCCCTTTTTTGATATAGACGGAGCGGAGGATGTCCGCGACGACCTGATAAAATTCCTCCGGGATAACGTCGCCGAGCTCGCATAGCTCGTAAAGCGAACGGGCGAGCGGGCGGTTTTCTATGAGCTCGACGCCGTATTCGGCGGCGCATTCCTTTATCTTACGGGCGAGATAATCCGCGCCCTTCGCGACGACCACGGGCAGACCGATCCCGTCGGCGTCATATTTCAGCGCGACGGCGTAGTGCGTCGGGTTCGTAAGCACGAAATCGGCGGTCTGTACGGCGAGCATCATACGGCGCGAGCTGAGCTGACGCATTTTCTGCCGTATGCGGCTTTTTATCTGCGGGTCGCCTTCCTCCTGCTTTTCCTCTTCTTTTTTCTCCTGCTTTGTCATACGCAGGTCCTTTTCGTACCTGCGCCACTGGAACAGATAGTCCCCAGCGGCGATTATCGCGAACACGAGCGCCATTTTCAGCGCGAGCGTGAACGCCGAGCTCATAATTTTCAGAAAAGCGGCGCCGACGTCGCGCCCCATATAGTCCGGGAAAGCCAAAATCATTTTGCGGAAGTCCGAATAAGCTATCCAGCCGAGCACGGTTATCTTCAATACGGACTTGACGAGCTCTACGAGCGTGCGCGTCGAAAATATTCTGGCAAAGCCCTTCAGCGGGCTTATCCTGTCAAGCTTCGGCGAAAGCGGCTTTGTCGTGAACAGAAAACCGACCTGAATGAGATTTACGGCGAGCCCGGAGAGCATCGCCGCCGCGAGGATCGGCAGCAATATACCGCCCATATCGCCGAGCGCCCTGCCGAGCAAGGTCCGCACCAGACCGCCCGAAAGCTCGCCCAGGCCGAGCGCCGTTCCGGCCGAAAGATAATCCCGGCAGATAACGGCGAGCTTTTCGGTGAGCCCCGGCCAGAGCAGCAGCAAAAGCGCAAACATCACGGCGGAGCAGAACGCCGTGTTGATCTCAGCGCTTTTGAGCACCTGACCCTCAAGCCTGGCGTCGCGCCGCTTTTTAGCGCTGGCTTTTTCGGTTTTTTCTTCTGCGCCCTGCGCCAAGCCCGGTCACCTGCCTTTCGACGTAAAATGTTTAATGTAAAGTGCTTTCGATATCGAGCCGCCGTCGCGCTAAGCGAAGGTTCCGAACATACGGTCGATGGCGTCCCACATTCCGGAGAAAATATTTGAGCTGAAATTGATGAACGCGGGTATGGACACCATCAAAATCAGAAAGCCCACAAGGGTTTTAACGGGTACCCCGACGACGAAAACGTTGAGCTGCGGCACCGTGCGCACGAGCACGCCGAACGCGACCTCTAAAATTATTCCCGACGCGATCACAGGCATCGCGACCGTAATTCCGAGCGCAAAGCCCCGCGAGAATATTTCAAGCGCCGCCGCGCCCATACCGGAGGAAAAGGTCAGAGAACCCACGGGGAGCTTCGCGAGAGTGAGGTAAACTATCTCTATAAGCCGCATATGCCCGTCAACGCCGAAGAACACGATCAGCAGAATTATATTCAGCAGATTGCCGAGCATCGGTATCTGAGAGGCGTTCTGCGGATCGTACACGTTCGCCATACCGAGCCCGATCTGCATATCGATCATATGTCCGGACACAAACACGAGCGAGAAAAAAATGTTTGTGACGAACGCAAGCGCTATCCCGAGCAGCAGCTCGCTCGCGGCGACGAGCAGAAATCCGATGAGCGAGGAATATTCGATAACGCCGGCGGGCGGCGCGACCGTGAAAAAAAGGTACGTCAGCGCCGCGCAGAGCGCTATTTTCACACGCGCGGGTATGATGTTGCGCCCGAACACCGGGGACGAGATGATAAGACCCGAAACGCGAAAAAGCAGCAGGACGAAATAGTCCGCGTTCGCGAGGATGCTCGTAACGGCGCTTTCCATAGCTATGACCGGCTCTCAGCTTATTCCGGCGACGATGGAGGCGAACATACGCAGCGTGAAGTCCCTCAGCGTGTTCATTATGAACCCGCTGAACAGCAGCAGCGCGAGCAACACCGCGACGATTTTCGGCACGAAGGCGAGCGTGGATTCCTGAATCTGCGTCGTTGCCTGAAATATCGATATGATGAGACCTACGACGATAGCCACGGCCAGCATCGGCGCGGCGGCGATTATCACCGTGAAAATCGCGTCGCGCATCGTCGTTATCACTTCCGCCTGAGACATACCGAACCCCCTCACTGTTCCAATGAAAAATCAACACGGCGCCGCTACCCGAAGCTGCTTACCACCGTTCCTATCACAAGCTGCCAGCCGTCCACCATAACAAAAAGCATCACCTTGAACGGCAGCGAGATCATAGCCGGCGGAAGCATCATCATCCCCATCGCCATAAGCGTCGAGGCGACGACCATATCTATCACGATAAACGGGATATAGATGTAAAAACCGATCCTGAACGCGGTTTTTATCTCGCTCGTCATAAACGCCGGGATGAGCACGCGCAGCGGTATATCGTCCGGGGATTCCACCGCCTCGTCGATCCCCCCCAGCTTCATAAAAAACGAAGTGTCGGACGTTTTCGCCTGACTGAACATAAAATCCCGTATCGGATCCATCGCCCGCTCGAAAAACTCCGTCTGCGTGATCTCGCCGTCCGAATACGGCTTATACGCGTCCTCATATACGTCCGTGAAAACGGGACCCATCACGAAAAACGTCAGGAAAAGCGCGAGCCCGATTATCACCTGATTCGGCGGGGTCTGCTGCATACCGAGCGCGTTGCGTATGAAGCTTAGCACGATGACGATGCGCGTGAAGCCCGTGAGCATAACGACGATAGTCGGCAGAAGCGTCAGGACGGTCAGCAGGATGACGATATCCACAGTCTGCGCGCTTTCGCCGAAAAGCGTCCTCACGATATCGGATAAAGTCCCGCTCATATGTCATCGCCTCCTTTATCCGGGTCTTCCGGGGTCTCCGGGTCTTTCGCGTCCGAATCCCGCTTTGAGAGCTTTGACGCTATAAAGCCCGGCACGCCGCCGGCGTTCCGCGCGGAAGCCGCAAGCGCGTCGGCGAAAGACATTTTCCGCGCCGCGGAGGACGCGGGAGCCGCGGCCTCAAACTCGGCGAGGTCGTATGTATCAAGCAGGGCCGCGCCGCCGTTCGTGAGCGCGATGAAATACACGCGACCGCGCACCTC
The DNA here is from genome assembly GCA_031266955.1 of Oscillospiraceae bacterium. Lineage (GTDB taxonomy): Bacteria > Bacillota > Clostridia > Oscillospirales > Oscillospiraceae > JAIRRO01. The sequence goes on from JAISAA010000293.1 coordinate 6,734, forward strand.
CGCGAGCACCAGGGTCTTATCCTTCGACAGGGCGAAACGGTCCCGCAGCCTTATATCCCGCGCAGAACGCGTTTTCAGCCCGCGGGAGCCTATAAAGTACGTCACGTAATATGCGGCGGCGATAATGACCGCAAAACCCACGGCGAACAGCGCGGCGTCAAGCATCGGCTACACCTGCATACGTATGATGTCGTTGTAAGCGTCGAGAACCTTGTTGCGTATTTGCAGGGCAAGGTTCAGCGCGATCTCGGCCTTTTGCGCGTCGAGCAGCATTCCGGACATATCGTCAGA
>JAISAA010000302.1 GCA_031266955.1 Oscillospiraceae bacterium
GTGACGGGAGCTCCCGCGGGGACTCCGCTGCAAGGCGCGGTCTTTGAGATAACGCGCGCGAAAAGCGGAGCCGTCGTCGGATATATCACGTCAGACGCGCGCGGCGTCGCGGCGTCGGAACCGCTGACGCTCGGGCGGTATTACGTGCGAGAGGTCACGCCGGCGAGGTATTACGTATTAAATCCCGAAAGGTTCGAGGCGGAGCTCGAATACACCGGGCAGATAGTCAAGCTGTCGCTGTTCAACAAGAGTGCGGCGCTGGGTACGGCAATCAAGAAGACCGGCAACTATGAGGTTCTCGCGGGAGATTCTATGTGGTACGGAATTACTGTCGAAAATACGTCGAGTGTACCTTTGTCGGATTTTTACTGGTCTGACCGTCTTCCGGCGGACGCCGCACGCGCGCTGACGCTCATAACGGGCACGTACAATCAGAGGCTGTATTACCGCGTTTTGTATAGGTCTCAGCTCGGAGGCTGGAAAACGCTCGCGTCTAATCTGCTCACGACGAATAATTACTCGTTCAGCTTAAATGCAAACGTGCTCGGGCTCGCGCAGGGCGACGTGGTAGCGGAAGTGAAGCTTGAATTCGGCGCGGTGCAGCCGGGCTTCCGGAGCGAGTCACGGGCGATGATAAGCGTGCTTACGCTGCCGGGGCTTGTTAACGGCTATGAGGTCGTCAACCGTAGCGAGTGCGGCGGTGTGTATATGGGCGCGCCGCAGGTGTCGTTGTCATCGTGGGTGACGAAGGTGGTGCGGCTCGGTAAACAGCCGGGCTTGCCGAAGACGGGGTACTAAGATATTTGGCGAGGGGGCGCCTCGGCGCTCCCTCGCGGTTGGAGGTAGCGTGAAAACATTGTTGTCATCACTATTTGTGCCGCCGGTGCAGGCGGCTAAACGAGGTTTTTTATGAAACGCATTATGCAAAAATCCTTTGCCGAAAAGCTCGGCTTGAAACTGGATAAATATATCGCCGCGATCGTGTTGCTCGTTCTTTTGTCTCTCGCTCTGCCGTCTTACGCGCTCGCCGCCGAGGATATGTGGACTGTTGCGGACAGGATAATCAAGGATGTGTACGGCAAGATCGCCGGTATCTCCACCGCTCTCGCGGGGACGATGTCCGCCGTCGCCGTCATTGGCGCTAAGCTGTCGAACAATCAGCACAAGGTCGATCAGGCCTGGGACTGGCTGCGGCGTATCTGGATCGCCTGGGCGATCATCAATGGCATCGGGGCGTTTCTCGCGTACATCAGGCCGCTCTTTGCGGGGTTGGATTCGGTGAGCTGACCTCCGGCAAAAACGCAACAACAAAAGGCAGGTGAAGCACATCCTCGAACTCATATTCAAAGGCCTGTTCCAATGGCTGTACTCTCTCATCCTCGAAGGCGTGGAGTATTTGGCAAACCAGATGCTCGGCGTGTTCAGTATGGATATGGCCTTCTTTGAGAGCTCGCTGCCCGCCGTATCCGACGTTGTAAATATCGCGGCGGCGTCCGGCTGGGCGCTGCTGCTCGGGAATTTCGTATTTCAGGCGGCAAAGAGTATGATGTCCGGTCTCGGCTTTGAGGCTGACGATCCGAAAGAACTGTTCGCGCGGACGTTCGTGTTCGGCTTCGCTCTTTTGGCGTCGCGTCAGATATGCGACATCGGGCTCGGGCTGTCGTCGTCGCTCATAGAGCTGTTGCAGATACCTGACGCCGTAAACGTCACGATACCGGACGAAAACGCGTTCGCCATAGGCGCGTCGTGGCTGCTTGTTATCATAATAGGTCTTGTACTGATGTGGCAGCTCGTGAAACTGTTCCTCGCCGTCGGGGAGAGGTATTTCCTCGTGGGTCTGCTGACGATACTCGCGCCGTGGGCGTTCGCAATGGGCGGTAGCCGCGGCACGTCGGATATATTCAAGGGCTGGCTGCGTATGTTCGCGTCTATGTGTCTGATGATGGTTCTGAACGTCATCATTCTGAAGCTGTTCATCTCGGCGATGGGACATATGCCGCCGGGCCCGGAGTGCGTGCCGTGGGTCATACTCATCGTCGCGATAGCGCGCGTCGGGAAGAAGATAGACGGTATCGTGACGAAAATCGGGCTCAGCCCGTCCGTAACGGGCGGCGGCGGGCGGAGCTTGCCGGGGATGCTGACGTATATGGTCGCGAGGAACGTCATATCCAAGACGGTGAGCTCGGCGGGCGGCGGAGCCGGCGCTTCGGGCGCTGAAGCTTCGCGCGGCGGAGACGGCGCGTCAAACTATTCAAGCTACTCGAATAATGCAAGTTCGCCGCGCGGTTCAACAAGTCGCAATTCCTCCAAATCTTCAACCCGCGGGAACGCCTCCGCGCGAGCTCCGTCAGGCGTTCACTCCGGTCAAACGCGGACGGCTCCCGCTACGCCGGGCGGCGGCGCGGGGACGGCATATAATCCGCTGAACAGTTCGGCGGATAATTCGGCAAGCGCGCAAAGCGGCGATCAAAACGCGCAGACGAATGTATCCGGCAACGCGGGAACTTCTGAAAGTCCGGCGTCCGCACAGAGCCGCAATCAGAGCGCACCTGTACAGCACGGCGCGGAACGGAAAACATCCGCCGCCGCGAAAGCCGGCGGCGCTCAAAACGCGCAAAAATTACAGGGCTTCCCCGGCACGGCAAAAAAGCCTGTGGATGTATATTACTCGGAGCCGCGCGGCGGCAACATCGGCGGCGGCGCCGGAAAAAGCGCCGCAGGGAATCAGAGCAGTCCAACAACTACGCCGTCAAAGGACGCGGGCGCGAGCAAAACGCGTTTTACCGCGATCCCGCCGGGTACTCGCAAAGCCTCCGACGCCCGCGCCGCCCCCGGCGCCGCGGGAACAGGCGCGCGCAATCCGCCGGGCGGCGCGAACATCAGCTCTCGGGGCAACAGCGCCAACACACAAAGCAGCGGCGTCGGCGCTCATCAAAGCGAATCGCGCCGCGATAGATACAGCGCAAGTGAAATCGCAACCGTAAAAGCCGGCTCCGAGTTAAGCCCTCCGCAATCTCCCGGCGTCGCGGGAATATCTCCGAATCCCACAACAGGTGCGGCGACGCAACGCGAGACACGGAAAAACGCACACGGCGCGGACAGAGCAAGTAGCGGGTCAGAACAAAGACCGCAAGCAAACACACACCCACATCCGAATGTATCGCAAAGCGCCACGGCGCCGCGGGAACGCGCGCCGCGTCCCGCCGAAAATCCAAGTCCGGCGCGGAAAGCACAGCCGGACGCACAAGGCGCCGCCGGAACATCCCCGCCCGTTCCGTTAAGGCCAAGCGGCAAATCAGATCAAACAGCCGACGCCGGTCAAGCCCGGCGCAGCTCCGCAAACACTCAGCCGCCAACGCAATTTCCTGCACAGTCCGTCGTCCCGCGCGCGGCCCCGCCGGAAACCGCGCCGCGTAAACCGGAATCCCCGCGTCAGACGCGCAGTATCCCCGGCGCCGCGGGAACAGCGAGCCCCATATCCGGCAAAAGCTCAAAACCATCTCCGCCATATACTCCCCGTCAGCCAATCGGCAAAGGCGCCGCGAAACCCGGCAATCCAACCGCACCGAGAAACAACGGCAAAGGCCGGAAAAAGAAACACAGGAGAGATCACAAATGAACAGAGATATAAACGCCGCGAGAATAGGCGCGGCAATAGCGAACATATCCCGCGGCGCGGCGGCGGGCGGTCTGTACGGCGCCGCCGCCGGCGCGGCAAAATCTTTCCTTCCGGAGCTCGTCAAAGCAGCCGGTATTTTACTCGCCGTTTTGATACTGCTCCCCCTGCTCGTGCTGACGGCGCTGCCCAACATCCTCTTTGGATTCGGCGGCTCCGCTTCCGATGACATTATATCTATGAACAATAGCGCGGAAGCCCTCGGCACGGCGTATGACAGTGCGGATACCTACACGCAGCCGGCGATAGACAGCTTGGCGGCGGATACGCAGGCTCTGTTCGATAATACGGAGTTTGACTCCATAGAAGTCTCACAGAACATCGGCAATATGGATAAGCACTGGTTCATAGCCATAACGTCCGCCGCGAACGCGCAGGAGCTGTCCGTTATGGACGCGTCAACAGTGGAGCGTATGACAAAAGAAAAGCTCACATCCGAATGGGCCATCATACCCGTTACGACGGGCGAGGGGAAAAACGCGGAGACTTCAAACGTACTGAAGATCGACGTCCGAGACCTGACGCCCTCCGAGCTTATGGACAAACTCGGCTTCACACAGCAGCAGCGCGACTGGGCGACGGCGATCTACGAAACGCTCGCCGAGGCGCAAAGCCTCGACTACGCGTACAGTGACGGCGACGGATACTACGGGACGGACTACGGAAACATCGTTTTCACGGATACGGAAACCGAAGTCGTGTATTACAATCAAACGGACGCCCGCTGGGGCGGACAAGCATACGGCAAGACCGGCACAATAGCGCGCTCCGGCTGCGGGCCGACGGCGCTTGCTATTGCCGTAGCGTCGCTCGTTGACGACAGCGTAACGCCAATAGAAGTCGCGCGATGGTCGGCGGATAACGGCTACTACGCCGAGGGGAGCGGGAGCTACCGCAGCCTCATACCGGACGGCGGCGAGCACTACGGCTTGACTGTGACGGGGCTTGGTCTCGACGCGGAGCAAGCAGTCGAATCTCTGAAACAGGGAAAGCTCGTCATAGCAATTATGGCGAAAGGGCATTTTACTAAACAGGGGCACTTTATCGTATTGCGCGGCGTCACAACGGACGGAAACATCCTCGTCGCCGATCCCGCGAGCGTGAAGCGGAGCGGGCAAACGTGGCCGTTGAGCCTTATCGTGAACGAGGCGAAAAGGAGCAGCGGCTCCGGCGGGCCGTTCTGGAGTTTGGAGAAGAAAGGCTAAGGTAATACATATGAACACAACGATAATGCGGGCGCTGCGTCATAAGCACGGCGTATCGCTCGCGGAGCTCGCGCGCTGCGCCGGAGTGTCCGCGCAGTACATCAGCGGGATAGAGCTCGGAGCTTATCCCGCTACGGAGCATATGCGCAATATATCGCGTTCGGCGTTCGAGCGGCTCATCAGGAGTAACCGCGAGCATATTGAAGCGCTCGCAGATGATCTCGCCATATACAGAGAGAGCTTGCTCGATCCAATGGAGGATGAAAATGGGCTATGACACGTATTACATACCGGCGAACTACACGGACGCCGGACGGCTGTTCGGTCTGTTCGAGATATGCAATGCCGTCGAAGCCGTCGTTTTAGGGCTGCCCGCGCTGTATCTCGGCTTTACGGTACCGCCGCTCTCGCTCACGGCGCGGTTGATTTGCGCGATCGTTACGGCGATCCCCGTTATGGGCTTTGCGCTGACAGGTATCGGCGGCGACAGTCTGTCGCGGTTTCTCAGAGCGTATAGGCGCTGGAGAAGAAATCGGCGAATACTGACGTACAGAGGTGATGAAGCTTGAAGATAAAAGAAATCATATTCGGAAGCCGAACTCCCAAGTTTTCGCCCGAGAGCAAAAGCCTCGGCGGTGTGCAATCGTGGCTGCCGGTAAAAAACATCATTAACGGAGTCGTCGTTACGAAGGACGACCGCTTCGTAAAAATCATCGAAACGCTGCCCGTGAATTTCAGGCTGAAAACACAGTCGGAGCAGCGGACGGTCATACAGTATTTCGCAAGCTGGCTCAAGATCGCGCCGGATAATATTCAGATACGCGTCGTAACGCAGAAGCTTGACGTCGAAAGCTACGTAGCAAAGATGAAAGCGTATCTCGACGCGGAGGATAACGAAAGCTGCCGGGCTATGATAGAGGACAACATAGCCGAGGTATCCCGCATAGCGGAGAGCGAGGTCACGACGCACAGGTTTTTCATCGTATTCGAGTACGGGGCGTATATGAAGGCGAGAAGCAACACCGTGAAAGCGATCGCCGAGAGATTAAATGAGGAAGCGGACGCGGCAAGGCGTTACCTCGAGTTCTGCGGGCTTGAGGTATTGGAGCCGGAGTACGCGGACAACGCGGCGTTGGAGACGTTGTATCAGGTGATCTGCAAAAACGCCTCCCGCCGCGCGCCGCTGCCCGCCGGCGTGTTCGATATGGTGACGCAGGTGCACGGGGTCTATGGGGAGTGAGCGCGGCGATGATTCTGCGCTCACGCGCCGCCGTTACTGCGGCAGTTGTGAAGCGCCGGACGATTTGATGTGGCGGCGAAGCTCGTCTGCGGACTTGCCGGAATACTTGGACGCCGTTTCGATGGGAAAACCGTCCTTTATCATCTCCAGAGCCGTCTCCAGTTTGCCCCGTGCTTCGCCAATCTCTATGCCATATTCCCGCGCTTCTTCCATCCACACCTCTTTTGCAACGTCGATGTTAAACTCCGTCATCAACATATTCTCGACCTCCGAACCTTGTTTTTTAAGATAATCGGCCATTATGCCTTCTTCTATACATTTCCGTATTGCCGCTGTGATCGCTTTGGCGAGCGGCATTTCCGCTTCTTGGTTCTTGCGTATCAGCGCCATAAAATACGCGTAGTCGCCCAAATTTCGGCTATGCCGCAGTATTTCGGGATTGTGCCCATCGTTCACATTGTAGCCTTTGACCTTGAGCTCTAACAGATCCGGTATCTCCGGCGCTTCCATAAACGCGTCCGACAGCTTTAGCTCAAACTCGTCGGGACACTCTTCCGTACCGTTGTACAACAAGATGAAGTCCGGCTTTGGTATTTTCAATAGCTTGTGTCTGTAAATATCACGGCTGTTCGTCAATTTCTCGTATTCGCGTCCGATATATATCAGCATTCGCAGCGGGATGTTACTGTTCAGCGTAGATTGATGCTCCACCAAAATGATCAGCCGCCCGTCGAGCACGAACGCAAGATCGTTTATCTGCTTCTGAAACAGCACGTCCTCAAGCGTGACAAGCTCCACCTGGGTGTCCGCCGGATAGCTTATGCCTTTCAGCGCGCCGTACATCTCAAGCAGACGGTCACGATCCTTGAAGAAGTCCGCGAACACGCTGCTCTTGTGTTCTCTGTTGGCGTTTGATGTTCCATTGTCTGCCATACCACTGCTCCCGTCGCGTTCTTTTGCTTCGCCGGCGAATGCGCCGCCGTTACATATACATCATACCACGTTTTCAAACATATTTCCACTACTTTTTCAATCGCATTCCATTTTACTGTAAAAGGAGAATCACATACTATGCCAACAAGCAAGAATCCATTCAAACACCGCGCAAAGCCCGTGCATCCATCCAAGCCCCCGAAACGCGCGTCTGCGCCGCCGCCGTCAAAAAAGCCGCTGTTCCCGTTTTTCCGAAAACCGGAGGAACCCGACATTGACCTCATCACCGGCTCCACCACTCTGCTCGACATCCTTTCCCCCGCGTCGGTAGACCTGACGCGGCGCGACGTTGTGGAGCTCGACGGCGTGTACAATTCGTATCTGTACATAGCCGGGTACGGCTACAACACCGCCGTCGGTTCCGGCTGGCTCTC
>JAISAA010000062.1 GCA_031266955.1 Oscillospiraceae bacterium
AGCCGGATCGACCGGACGGTTTTGGACGTTAAAACAAACATCAGGAAGCTTATAGCGTCGAAGATGGAAAACTACTACTACGATATATTATTTCATGTAACGGATACGGCGGATGAGTACGAATTCATAAGGTCCGTTTTGCCGCGCTATGGGATATTGGTATAATCGTAAGAAGGGGCGGCGTCAGCGCCGGGGCGCATTCCGGGTTCGGGACGCGCTTCGCCGTTTGGCGGAGCTTCACCGCCCCAACCGCCGCGGGCAAGGTTGTTTCCGCGGGAGAAGCCGTTTCCGGTATAAGCGCCGCCGTCGTCTGATATGCTTGTGACGGTTCCGCTCAGAAGTATATCGGTTTTTTTCTCGCCGCCTGAGTACAGGGAATACGTTTCGCCGATACAAAACTCGGGGGAGGTGAAGCCCGACATAGAATAGGACGTCCGGCTCTCATAGCTGAGAAGCGTATTTCCGGCGGCGTCCTTTATCTCGATCACGCTGCCGGAGGGCTGCTCGGCTGAGTAGGAGACGAGGATCACCGCCTGCGTGGAGGCCTCCGAGACGCTTAGCACGCTCCCGGCGGTGATGAGCTCTCCGCCGGTGACGGTCATAGCGCCGTCGAGGTCGATGGCGCCCTCCATCCCCTGCGACGGGCCGCTGATTTTGACCGTGCCGCCCTCGAAGAATATATCGCCGTTTGAATCGATACCGTCGTGCCGCGCGAGGAGCTCAAGCGTACCTCCGGAAACGCGTACAAAGATATCGCCGCTTGCGGCGAACCGGTCTCTGAACGGCCGGTCGCCGAAGCCGCCCGTCGGACCGCCGAATGCCGAGGCGTCGTCCGCGCCGCCGGCGGCGTTTACGGCGTCGTCAGCCGCTATGATCTTGATGTCGCCGCCGCTGACCGTGACGGAAAGGCCCTCTATTCCCTCGTAACAGACCGGTATATTTATCTCGCCGCCGGAGATGACAAGGGCGGCGTCGGCGTGAAATCCGTCGTCCCCGGTGGAGACTTCGAGCTTTCCGGCTGTGACGCTGAGATCGCCGTTGGAGTGCGCCGCGTCGTCCTCGGCGTCGATGATAAAATCTCCGCCTGCGATGACGAGGAGCTTTCCGGCCTTCAGCGCTTTCATACTGACGGGCTCCGCCGCCGCCGGTTCCGCTTCGGTGCTCCGCCGACCGTCCCGATTTACGTCTGTGTTTCCGCCCCGGCCGCCCGGAAACGCGTTCCGGAAATCATCCGCGGGCTCGGGCGCGTTTGCGCTTCCGCCGCCGGTGGTTATTTGAAAGCTGCCGCCTGTGACCGTGAGGGCGCTTTGGGCTTGTATGCCGTCGCTTCCCGACTGTATGACGTGCGCGCCGCCGCTTATCGCCACAAAGCCTTTTGCGTCGTCCACGTCGTTGTTGGACTGTATACCGTCGCCGCCGGCCGTCAAGGTGAGCTGTCCGCTTTGGATAGCCACGCCGTCGCGCCCACGCAGGGCGTCGCCCTCGGCGGTTATATTCAGAGTGCCGCCGGTTATCGCCAAAATATCCTGCGCCCTGACTCCGTGGCGGTAATTGCCCGTGACGGTCAGCGCTCCGCCGCCCGTGACGCTGAGGTCGTCCTGAACGTAGATCGCCGCGTCCGGGCCGTCGCCGCTATCTCCCGCGTCGTAGCCGGCGCCGTCCGAGATTTCGTTATCGCTGCCGTCCGCGAGGATAAGCACTACCTTTTCCGATTGAGGCGCGTAGATCGCGGGGCCGGTCTCGCAGTGTATCGAAGCGCCGTTTAGCACTAAGCGGACGACGTCGTCACTGCCGGCGTCTATCAAGACCTGTCCGCCGTTCAGCGTGCCCGACAGCAGATATGTTCCCGCGCGCGAGATCGTTAAAACGCCGTCCGCGAAGGACGCGCCGCCGCCGGATATTTGCGCCGCTTTGCCTTCAAGGGAGACCGTGACCGCGCCGTCCGCGCTCCACCCGGCGTCCGTATCCTCGGCCTTGTAGACGTATGACGAGGTGAAGGCGCCGGGATTTATAACAGCCGCGGAGTTGACGGCGTCCGCGTTTTCAGACGCCGCCGCGGGAGGCGTTTCGGCAGCCGCGGGCGTATTCACGCCGCAGCCGGACAAAAGCGCCGGCAAAAGCGCCGGCAAAAGCGCCTGAAAGATCATTATCATAATAAGCGTAAGTCTTCGCATTGATTATAGCTCCTCTCCGTCGCGCCGCTCGCGGCTGAGCAGTATGCCCAGATTGCCGTTGCGGCAGCGCAGCTCGTCTATAAACGCCTTCGGCATAGCCTCGGATTTAAGGCGGAGCGTGTACGTCAGCTCGTACAGGTTGCCCATATTTGTGGTTTTGACCTTGTCGAGCTCCGCGCCGTCGGCGTATTTTGAAAAAACGTCGTCAAACAGCCCGTCGTAGTCGAGATTTTCCGGGATCGTTATCCGCAGGGTGCGGGCGTCGGTCCCGCCGCCGCCGAATCGCGTTTGGGTCAGCAGCATACTGACGCCGCATATCAATATCAGAAAGATGAACGCGTAGAACAGATACCCCATCCCGGTGGCGAGCCCGAGTGCCATAGCGAAAAACAGATTGCCGATATCTCTGGCGTTCCCCGGCAGCGAGCGGAACCGCACGAGTGAAAACGCGCCCGCCGTCGCCACGCCCGCGCCGATATTGCCGCTTGTCAGCATAATTATGAGCTGTACGGTTGCGGGGATCAGCGCCAGCGTTATGGCAAGGCTCTTGCTGTATTTTGCCCTGAACATATAGGAGGCCGCCACGGCGAGCCCGAACACGAGCGAGCAGACCGTGCAAAGCAGCAGGCTCCCGAGCGTCGGCGTCCCGCTTATGACGCTGTTTGTAATAAAGTTAAGCACTAATCCGCACCTCTCTTTTTTCCGCGTCAGCTATCGCGGCGTAGCAGGCGCCGTATTTTGAAAACGTCGCGGGGAATACCTTTGCCTCACAGAGCGTCCGCGCCATCCATACGGGTATCCCGCCGGGCGTTTTTATCTCCATAAGCGTTTTGCCGCGCGGGAGGATAAGCTGTCCGATATCGGGATGAAAATAATCCAGCGAGTTGGTGCGAAAGCGTATGTCCGCGTCAAAGGTCACGCGGAGCCCCTCGTCCGCCGTTCCGGCAAAAGCGCGCCTTCTGTAGGAGATATATATTTTCTCGAAGACCGGGTTTGCGCTGAGGTAAAATTTGAGCTCGCGCGCTATCTGCGAAGAATTTTCCGATACGGCGGCGCGCACGCTCCCGCCGCCGAGCATACTCACCGGAAAGGCTATCCTGCGTTTATACACCACGCCCGCGTACTTTTTCTTCAATTCCAGAAAAACCTCGCTGTCCGGGCCCGGAACGCCGTAACAGCGCAGGCGCAGCTTTTCCTTGTACGGCGGCTTGTCGGCGCAGGCGCGTATAATGTCCCAATTCTCCGTGTCGTAATACAGGTTTTGCACCAGATACTCGCCGTAGCTGTCCGGGACCATATGCCGAGACAGGACGCCGTGCAGCGCGCCGGCCTGCTCCGGCGTTATCAGATATTTCTGTTCATACCGCTTGAAAATGTTTTGCATCGCTCGATCCTCCTGCGTTTTCTTGCCAATTGCTTGTCAACTGCTTGCCAATTCCTCGAAAATTCTTCGTTAAGTACACGCAGGATATCAGGGTAACCTTGAAAGAATATTGAATCGCGGCATATTCACAAAATGTTAACCATTCAATAAAAATTCAATATATCCTATATATAATGAGAGCCGGAAACGTATAGGAAACGTATATAAGGAGGCGGGCTGATATGAAGCTATTGATAGTTGAGGACGAAAGGCAGCTTTCCGAGGTGCTGACCGCGCTGCTGAAACAGAATCTGCACGAGACCGACGCCGCGTACAACGGGATCGACGGCGAGGACTGCGCTATGACGGGAGTCTATGACGCGATAATTCTCGACGTTATGCTTCCGGGCAAAAACGGGATCGAAGTGCTCCGCTCGCTGCGGGCAAACGGAAATTCCACTCCGGTTTTGCTTCTCACGGCAAAATCAGAGGTGGAGGACAAGGTAAAAGGGCTCGACACCGGTGCGGACGACTATCTGACAAAGCCCTTTGCGGCGGGCGAGCTTTTGGCGCGGCTGCGCGCCATAACGCGCCGCGGAAGCGAGTTCATCGGCGACGAGCTGCGTGCCGGAAATACCGTCCTCGATAAAAACACGCACGAATTGAGCGGCGAAAAGGGGACGGTAAAGCTTGCGGCAAAGGAATATCAGCTTATGGCTATGCTTTTATCCGATTGCCGCAGGATCATACCTAAGGAGCGGTTCGTCGAAAAGATATGGGGCTTTGACAGCGAGGCGGAGTACAACAGCATAGAGGTATACGTCTCGTTCGTCCGAAAAAAGCTGACGGCTATCGGCTCCGACCTGCAAATCAAGTCCGTGCGCGGCGTCGGCTACTGTCTGGAGGTTCCCGAATGTTAAGAAAACTCAAAATCAAAATCATCGCCGCGGTTCTGGGGACGCTCTTTTTTGTGTTTGCCTCCGTGCTGCTCGTGCTGAACCTTTCGGTATATCAGACCTCCGTAAAACGGGCGGAGGACTTTATGGATTCCGTCGTCAGGAACGACGGTTTTCAGCTTCCCGCGCGGGGCAAGCTGGGCGCGCCGCGCGCGGGGCGATTTTTTTACGCGAAGGTAAACGGGCGCGGCATAATAGTTGAGCTGAATTTGGATATGATGTTTGACTTCACGCCGAGCGACGCGCGGAGCGTTATCGCGGGCGCGGTGGATTCGAGAAAGGAAAAAGGCGGCGTCGGCAATTTCCTGTTCATTACGGCGGATAAGCCCTACGGCAAAATGCTCGTGTTTTCAGAGCGCAGCGTCGAAATGGGGCTTTTGGAGACGCTGACCGCGACGTCGCTGCGCGTCGCCGGGATCGTATGCGTGATATTGGCGTGCCTCGCCGTTTTTCTGGCAAAATGGATCGTGGCGCCGGTGCAAAGCGCTTTTGACAAGCAGCGCAGATTCGTATCGGACGCGAGCCACGAGCTGAAAACGCCGCTCACGATCATCGGCGCGAACGCGGATGTGCTCAGGAATGAAATAGGGGAGAATGTGCGGCTCGCGCACATAAGAGCGCAGTCAGAGAGGATGAGCGGACTCATACACAGCCTGCTGACGCTTGCCAAAGCGGACGAGGGGCGGACCGATATCATTAAAAACGAGTTCAGTCTGAGCCATGCCGTTTTGAACGTCGTCCTCGAATTTGAAAGCCGCGCGTTTGAGGAGGGCAAGCAATATTCCTACGATATTGAGCCCAATTCAGGGGAAAGCTTCATATACATCGGCGACGAAGGCCGGATAAAACAGCTTGTGAGCGTCCTCATCGACAACGCCATTCGGTATTCGGACGCAGGCGGGCAGATACGCGTGTCGCTGCGCGCCGACGGTGCGTTCCCCGCGCCCGAAGGCGCGTTAAATAAAACGCCCGCCCGCGGCCGCCCCCGCCCGTGCCTTTCCGTATTCAACACGGGCGTCGGCGTTTCGCGCGAGGAGCGCGGCAAGATATTCGAGCGCTTTTATCGAAGCGACGAATCGCGCTCCCGCGAAACCGGAGGCTACGGAGTCGGCCTCTCAATAGCCAAATCCGTCGCGGACGCCCACAGAGCCAAAATAGCGGTATCCGGCGAGTACGGAAGCTGGATCAGGTTTGACGTGATGTTTTATTAAAATATGCGCGCGGCGGCGCATCGAAATTTGAAATCGGATTGCAGTGATCCCGAAAATATGCTATGCTTATATCAAGCGAAAATTGTTTTTGCGCGGCAAGCGGAGTATACGGCGGTACGGAGGATTTCGATGTCTGACCTGTCAATAGCTATTTGCGACGACGAGCGCGAGCAGTCCGAGCATCTCTCACGCCTCGTTTTGTCGTGGGCAAAGCAGCGCGGACGCGGCGTGAGGTTGATTTCATTCCAGAGCGCAAAGGCGCTGCTGTTTGACCTTTACGACGGCGTCGCGTATGACGGCGTCGCGGCAAGTGCCGCGCACCCCGTGCCCTCAGGCGGCACCGCGCTGACGCGCGGATGTGTGATTGAAAGTGCTGCGGCACGGGGTACGCGCCAAGGGCGCGACGTCGCGGCAAATGCCGCGTACCCTGTGCCCTCAGGCACGTTCAATCACACGTCCGCCCCGCAAGGGGCGGCGCATATTTTGCTGCTCGACATCCAAATGCCCGACATGGACGGGATGACGCTCGCCAAGCGGCTGCGCGAAGCCGGCGACAAAACGCAAATCGTGTTTATCACCGGCTTCGCGGACTGGATATTGGAGGGCTACGAGGTTGACGCGCTGCATTATCTGTTAAAGCCCGTAGATGAGCGAAAGCTGTTCGAGGTGCTTGACAAAGCCTTGGTGCGCGTTGCGGAGGAGGGGCGCTCGATACAACTGACGGCGGACGGCGCGGCAACGCGCGTGCCCGTCGGCGAAATAATGTACGCGGAGGCGTTTTCGCATTACGTCGAGATACATACTAAAAGCGGCGGAATCCGCGTAAAAATGACGCTCGGAGCGTTAGAGGAGCAGCTCGGCGAGGGCTTTTTCCGCTGCCACCGCTCGTATATCGCCGGGCTGAAATATGTGCGCTCGGTCAGCCGGACGTCCGTGATACTTGAAAATGAAGTCACTTTACCGCTGTCGCGCAAGCTTTACGACGCGGCGAACGAGGCGTTTATACAATACAATTGGGGCGGAGACAATCGCGGCGGTGCGGGGAAGGCGGCAAAATGATGATCGCGAAACGGACGGAGAAACGCATCGCGGAGCTCCAGCGCGAGCTTATGGAGCGGCACATCGAGGAAGTGCAGAATATTTACAAGGATATGCGCGGCTGGCGGCACGATTACCGTAATCACATCCAGACGATGAAGTCGTACATCGCCCTCGGCGGCGACGGCCCCCGGTCCGGGAATTACGATAAGCTCGACAAGTATCTTGACAGGCTCGATGATGACTTGACGAGCGTGGACAAGCTCATAAAATCCGGTAATCTGATGCTCGACGCGATTCTCAATTCAAAGCTGTCGCTGGCTCAGGCGCGCAAGATTAGCGTGGAGGCGAAAGCCTTGGCGCCCGCCGAGCTTAAATTCAACGACGTTGACCTGTGCGTCGTGATCGGCAATCTGCTCGACAACGCGATGGAGGCGTGCGCAAAGCTTGAGGACGAGGCCTCGCGGTTCATCCGCGTGTATATCGACTTAAAGCGCGGACAGCTTTACATTTCAGTCACGAACAGCACAGCCGGCAGGCCGAAAAAGCTGCTCGGGCGTTACGTGACCGACAAACCCGGCGGCTTTCACGGCCTCGGACTTACGCGCGTTGACCGCATAGTCTCAAAATACGCCGGCTGGCTTAAACGCCGGGACGAGGACGGCGTGTTTACGACGGAAATTATGCTGCCAGTCGGCGAATAATTGCATTTCGCGCTCAAATTCACGCATTTCGCGCACGAATTAATTTTCGCGCGCTTTTTTCTGCTATACTCGCGTTGCGCTTGTGCACAGCGCGTAACCGCGATTTTCCTGAACGAAGCGCCGAGCCGCCCGGCCAGGGTAGCCGCGCGTAGCGCGTAAATTTTATCAGTGCGCAGAGCCCGGTAACAGGGCGTCGCGCGCGCTGACCGCGCGCAGCGCGTAATTGCAATAGGAGATCAAAGCTATGGAAAAGGAAACACGCAAATATTCGCTCATATCCAACGTCCTGTTCTCGCTGAAATTCAACTGGCGGGAGAGCCCGTCCACACTGATTCGCGCGCTTTTAGGAGTGCTCGCGCGTATCACGGCGCCATTCGCGGCGATCATGATGCCGAAGCTCGTCATCGACGCGCTTACGCTCCGCTACGCCCCGGCGGAGTTCATTCTCAGCGTCGGCGGCGGGGCGGCGGTTCTCGCCGCGCTGACATTTTTGAGAAATTACACGAACAACACGCTGACCCCGGGCAACGAAATCGGACTGGTTGGTTCCGGCACGACGCCCGGGATGATAAGACGCAAGCAGATGGATATGGATTTCGAGTTGCTGTCCGATCCGGAAATTAAAAAGTTGGAGGATAAGGCTTACATCGCGCTGGACAGCAACCATTCGGCGGCGAACAATCTGCCCTGCTATCTCGCGGAGCTTATCGCGCAGCTCGGTGGGTTCGCGCTTTACGGCACGGTTATATCGTCGGTGCATTGGGGGATACTGCCGCCGCTCGCGCTGTCGGCGGGGATAAGCTGGCTTATGCAATTCAGGGCGCAAAAGTACGAGGAAAAACACCGCGAGGAAATATCCGAGACGCAGCGAAAATATTGGCACATAGTTGACTTACTGAACGACCCCGCGCCCGCGAAGGATATACGTCTTTACTCAATGCTCGGCTGGCTGAAAGACAACCGCCTGACGCTGTTCAAAAAATTCCGCCGGCAGACGGGGGAGATCGCGTCCCGGGGTATGCAGGCGCGGCTTGTTTCGGCGGCGACGGTGCTGCTGCGCGACGGCGCGGCGTATGCCGTGCTCACATATCTGCTGATAAAGGGCCGCGTGACGCTCGGCGACTTTACGCTGATGTTCGCGGCAATAGGCGCGTTCGCCGGCTGGGCGGAGGGGATGATCGTCCAAGCGAGCAATCTGAAACGCGCGAGCGTCCAGATCGGCGATTTTCGCGTATACCTCGCCGTGCCGGATCGTATGAACCGCGGCCCGGGAGCGCCGCTGCCCGCCGCGGACAAGCCGCCGGAAATTACGCTTGAAAACGTGAGCTATACATATCCGGGCGCCGAACATCCCGCGCTTGAAAATATAAATCTTACGATCCGCGCGGGGGAGCGCCTTGCCGTCGTCGGTGTAAACGGCGCCGGGAAATCTACGCTTGTCAAGCTGCTGTGCGGCCTGTACCGCCCGACTGTTGGGATCGTCAGATTAAACGGCGTAAACATCGCGGAGTTCAACCGCGACGAATATTACACGCTGTTCTCCGCCGTCTTTCAGGAGATAAACCTGATGACGACGACAATCTCCGGAAACGTGTCTCAGAGCACGCCGGAGGAAACTGACCCGAAACGCGTTGAGCAATGCCTGAAGCTGTCCGGCTTTTGGGACAAGGTGAGCTCTCTCCCGCGTGGAGCGGACACGGAGCTTGTCAAGGAGGTGGAGCCGACGGCGATAGAGCTCTCCGGCGGCGAAAAACAAAAGCTCGCTCTCGCCCGCGCGATTTATAAGGACGCGCCGGTCATCGTCCTCGACGAGCCGACGGCGGCGCTCGACCCGATAGCCGAAAGCGAAACGTATCAGCGCTACGCGGAGCTCACAGCCGGAAAAACATCGGTGTACATCTCGCACCGCCTCGCCAGCACTCGCTTTTGCGACCGCATAATTATGCTCAGCGAGCAAAAAATCGCCGAGACCGGGACGCACGACGAGCTGCTTGCCCTCGGCGGCAAATACGCCGAAATGTTCAACATTCAGGCCAGCTACTATAGAAATACAAAATCGGAGGATGACGCAAATGAAAACCGATAAACTGACGTTCAAAACACATATTTCAGCGAACTGGCGCGCGGTAAAGCTGTTGCACTCACTTGTACCCGGACTTTTGCCGTCGAGCGCCGTGAAAGCGTTGCTTTCAGCCGTCCAGCCGCTGCTTGTGCTTTTTTTCTCCGCGCGGTTATTGGATGAGCTCGCGGGCGGGCGCGATTTGGGAATAATAGCGCTGTACGCCGCGCTCGCCGTCGGCGTCACGTTCGCCGTCACCGCCGTCGGCGCTGTGCTCGACAAGATAAACGATATGTCCTCGTTCCAATCGGGGCATATGCGCACAATTATGACGAGGGCGGAACATTACGCCTCGCTCGACTTTGAGCACGTTGAGGACAGCCGCGTACGCGAGCTTATGACTGAAATCTACGGCTATGAAAACTGGAACAGTTTCGGAATCCTCAGGATAATGTGGATTGCCCCGTCGTTATTCTCCGGCGTGTTCGGCGTTATCACGACCGCCGCTATGCTCTCCGGAATGCTGCGCGGCGCGGGCGCCGAAACGCTGCCGCTGCTGTTCGCGCCGGCTGTCCCGGTCGTCTTGGGCGTTTTGCTCAGCCGATACGCGGAAGGCAAAATGAACATAATCAACAGCGCTATGCCGAAAAACAACGCGATGGGAAGCTATTACCTAGGCGGGTATCTGTTCCCGGAAAAAGCGGGCAAAGACATACGGATATTCAAGCAGCAGCCGGCTATTGAGAATATTTTCAGCCGCGACGGGTTCCGCGAGACGCGGCGGCGTATGACTCGGCTCGGCAGTATGACGTCCGGCATCCTCGGGCTGACGAATTCGCTTATCGGCGCGGCGGCATATATCATAATCGGGTTCAAAGCGCTGTCCGGCGCGTTTACGCTCGGGCAAGTCACGCAATACGTCGGCGCCGTGACGCTGTTCACCGGCGCCGTCACGGGGCTTGTCAGCACGCTGACGAACTTCGCGCAGAACACGCCGTTCCTGCAAAAGCTATATGACTTTCTCGACCTGCCGAAGCTGAAATACGGCGGCACGCTGACGACCGAAAAACGCGCCGACAACGAATACGAGCTTGAATTCAAAAACGTCTCGTTCCGATATCCCGGTACCACGGATTATGCGTTAAAGGATTTGAATCTTAAACTGCACATAGGCCGGAAAATGGCCGTCGTCGGAATGAACGGCAGCGGCAAAACGACGATGATAAAGCTCCTGTGCCGCCTGTACGACCCCACGGAGGGCGAGATAACGCTGAACGGCATCGACATCAAAAAATACGACTACCGCGAATATATGAACCTTTTCGCCGTCGTGTTTCAGGACTTCAAGCTCACGGGATTCTCCCTCGGCCAAAACGTCGCCGCGGCGGTCGATTACGACGCCGAACGCGCCGCGCGGCTGCTCAAAACGGTTGGCCTTGACATCGCCCCGCCCGGCGGCGGTAACGGTGAAGCCCAAAAGCTCACGCTCGAAACTCCGCTCTATAAGAGCTTCGACAAAAACGGAACGGAGATATCCGGCGGCGAGGCGCAAAAAATCGCACTCGCCCGCGCCTTGTACCGCGCGTGCCCCGTCATAATCCTCGACGAGCCCACCGCGGCGCTCGACCCCATCGCCGAGAGCGAAATTTACGAGAAATTCGACGGCTTGGTCGGCGAGAGCACGGCGATCTACATCTCGCACCGCCTGTCCTCCTGCCGCTTCTGCGACGACATCGCAGTCTTCGACGGCGGTGAGTTAGTCCAGCGCGGCAGCCACGACGCCCTTCTCGAAGACAAAACCGGCAAATACCATGAGCTCTGGAACGCGCAGGCGCAGTATTACGAGTGAGAAAAGCGATGTTCCTTCGGCGCAAACAAGCGGCTCATACGCAAGTATGAGCCGCTTTGCGAGTACGTTAAAAAAGCTTTTACAGCGCCGCGGATATCGCGGAGGCGAGCTCCGCGTAGCCGGGCAGGGGAGAGGCAACGGCGGCGCGGACTGTCAGCGTCCTGCCGTCAAAGCCTGTGAAAGTCCCGTCGCTGTAAGGCGAGCAGGGGATCGCGGCGTCGGCCTGAGCTATCGGGTCCGGGGCGCAATGCGCCGTGAAGGTGACGCCGGAGGGCGGCGCGGCGGGGACGGCGCCGAATATGACAAGGGTTTTCACGCCTTCGGCTGTTTTCTGCGTGATGCCGAGGCTTTCAAGGCCGCGCAGATTGGCGTAAGGCTCTATTTCCGTGACGCCGGCGCGCTCGGCGAGGCGGGAAACAAGCTCAGAGCTGAGCGCTTCGTCTTTCTCGGCGGCGCTGACTATAAGCTTTGCGCCGCAGCGCTCCGCGAGGGCTTTCACCGCCGAAGCGTCTTCATTCGTAAGCTGCGGAGAGACGGCAATCACCGCGCCCGGGGCTTTAAGCCGAGACGCTATTTGACCGACTGCCGCGCCATAAGCTTCGCCCGAGAGCGGCTCCGCGGGCTTGTCAAAGCCGAAGCGGCCTAATTTGCACAACAGACCGCCGGCGACGGGCGTCGCGCGCACAAGCAGCTTGCCGTGCGTTTCGACGCAGACCTCGCATCCGGCGTTGCAGCGGGAGCAGGCCGTTATCGTCTTTTCGGTTTGAAGCGGCACGGGCTTGCAAAGCGCCGTGCGCTCTTGCAACGCGCCCGTCGGACACATCGCGACGCAGTTGCCGCAGGAAACACAGCTTGTTTCGGAGAGCGGGCGGCCTAAGGCGGGGGCGACAGTCGCGTCAAAGCCGCGTTCCGTGAAGCCGAGCGCGCCCGCGCCGACGACACTTTCGCACACGCGAACGCACAGACCGCACAGTACGCACTTATTCGGGTCCCGGATTATATAATCGTTGACGTCTTCGTATTCAACGCGGTGCTTTTCGCCGGAAAACCGCTCCGGAGAAACGCCGTATTCGCTCGCGTAAGACACAAGCTTGCAGTCGAAATAATCGCC
>JAISAA010000258.1 GCA_031266955.1 Oscillospiraceae bacterium
GGAATCGTTTATACTCAGGTGCGTCATACGGAGGATTAGCGAAGTGGTCATAACGCGGCGGTCTTGAAAACCGTTTGGGTGCAAGCCCACGGGGGTTCGAATCCCTCATCCTCCGCCAAATGAAGAAAATCCCGCAGTCGTTGTGACGGCGGGATTTTCTTTGCGCCGCAATGTATTTCCTCTCGTTCTCGGTGTTCATAAACGACAGTTCATTTCCATATTCGGTTAGCGAAAACCGTCCGTAAAAATGAAAAATGCTAACGAAAATGCTAACGAGAGTGCTGACGAGAAAAACGCACCGGCTGATACTGCGGTCTGCCTCGGCGTCAGTCTAACCACAGCGGCGAGCATAGATCGAACGTCCATTGATTTTTAATATCCCTCGTGGCAAGAACAAAACGCCTTGAAGCGACGTATGCTATCCGTTTGCGCTTGATTAAATCCGCGAAAGAAAAATCATCTTCAGGGGATTTACGCGCCTTGTTTATGATAAGCTCCGGGTCAGGCCCCGGCCTTTCTGGCGGGCTTGCCTTGCCGTCTAAAATATCAAAAAATTCTTGTTCGGTGAGTATCGACAGTAAGCCGTTTCACTCGTATCGTTTGGCTTCGGCATACGCTCTTGTGCCCTCCGAGCCTTTCCCCGCGATGACGAAGCTGACATAGGCGGCTATATTGTTTTGCGGAACGCCGCCGGACGCGAACAACCGCGCTTGCGCTTCGCGTTTGGAGCAACGTTCAAGTCTGCCGATAAATAGGCAGAGTTTATCCTTAAACGCGTCGGTTTGGGCGGGAACCTCCGCGGAGCTTTTTGAAAAATATTCACGCAGCAGCGCTCCGCCTTCTTCCTCCGACGAGAGCATATAATCGCCGCGGGCGAACGACGATAAATCGAGCTCCAGCGCGTCAAGCACGCGGCCTCGCGATATGGAACGACGACGATGAAAGGCTGCGTTCCCCGCTTTCAAAGCGCTGATACTGGCGTAGCTGGACTTTTGCCGCGTCCGCAACTTGCCGTTGGGTCAATCTCAGCTTCCCGCGGGCGTTTTGGAGTATGCTGTGCTCTAAGCGTACAATTTGGAATCCCATTACCGAACCTCCTGATAAAGCTTTTTCTTTAATTATACGTCCAAACGGACGTATAGTCAAGCAAAAAAGCTGAAAAAATCGTGAAAGTGTCCCGCCTTGTCCGGTTTTTCTGTGGTATAGTGTATGCGTGAATATTGTGTAGTTCCTTTCTGACGGGGCGCAGCGCTTTTAATGGCGCTGCGCCCCGATTATATTGCAGGGAGATGAAAATTATGGCAAAGGCCCCGCGCCGGCCTCGACGCTTCGAGACGCCGGAAGAATTGTCGGAGGCTTGGGAAGCGTACAAGAGGAAATGCGACAACCAGAAAGTCTTGACGCACCACTTTGTGGCAAAAAACAGCGATTATCTGAGTAAGAAGCTCCGTCAGGCGATTACCTATACAATCGAGGGCTTTTGCGTGGATTGCCATCTTCCGCGGCAGGATTTTTATCAGACTTACGCCGTAAAAGAGGGCTTTAGTGACATTGCGGCGCTTATGCGGGAGGAATGCGAGGTTGACGCGCGGTCTAAGTTTGAACTCGGAATTACACCGCCCTCGCTCGCGCCGCTGTGGATGTCGAAGTATGGGTACGCGACCAAATCCGACAATAATATAGTAGGCGGCGGCGTACCGGTCGTCATACGCGACGATATGAAAGACGATGACTGACGGTAGCGCGGGTGAGCTTTCGATTCGGGAGGTCGTGGGACGCGGCTACGGTAAGTTCTGGCGATACCGTGGGCGGTACAGAGTCGTTAAGGGCAGCCGGGCGAGCAAAAAGAGCACGACATCGGCGCTTTGGCTGATAGCCAATATCACAGGCACGCGCGGCGCGAACGCGCTTGTTTGCCGAAAGGTATATAGGACGTTACGCGATTCCTGTTACGCACAGCTCAAGTGGGCAATTAAACGGCTTGGGCTTGAAGCTTTTTGGCAGTGCAAGGAATCGCCGCTTGAGATGATATACAGACCAACGGGGCAAAAGATATGTTTCAGGGGCGTAGACGACCCGCTGAAGCTGTCGTCTATTACTGTCGAAGTCGGGAGTCTGTGTTGGGCGTGGCTTGAGGAAGTTTTTGAATTCACCGAAGAGGAATTCTTACTTATTGACGACACCATACGCGGCGAGTTGGATAATCCGGCGCTTTTCAAGCAGCTTACCTTGACGTTCAACCCTTGGTGGGCTACTTGGCTAAAGAGCAGATTCTTTGACCGCGCCGACGAGGGCGCGCCCGACATATTGGCTATGACGACGGACTACCGCTGCAATGAATGGCTCGACGAAGCGGACAAGGCGCGATTTGAGCAAATGCGAATACAGGAGCCGGAACGCTATCGCGTGGCCGGGCTCGGTGAGTGGGGAGTTATCGGCGACAGCGTGTTTAATGCCGAGAGATTGACTGCTCGGCTCTCGGCGCTGGCGGGGCACGTGGCGCGCGGGATGTTCTCCTATTCTGTGCGCTCGGTGCGCAGACTGGACAGCGCGGGCGACCGGCTGACTATTACAGACGTCAAGTGGGAGGATGATTCCGTAAGCGGCTGTATCAAGCTTTACGAGCACCCGGACCCGGAACGATATTATGTCATCGGCGCGGACCCAGCGGGCGACGGCAGCGATTATTTTTCCGCGCAAGTGCTTGACGCAGCTGACGGGCGGCAAGTCGCCGTACTGCGGCGACAGTTTGACGAGGATGAATTCGCCAAGCAGTGCTATTGCCTCGGGCTGCTGTATAACGCCGCTGTAATATCTGTAGAGGTTAACTTTAGCACATATCCAACCGAGACGCTTGCCGCGCTCGGTTATCCGCATTTGTGGGTGCGCGAACGGCGGGACACATACACGGGAAAGCCTGTAAAGGCGTATGGCTGGCGGACTACGCCGGGGAATCGGAACGCGATCATCGCGGAGCTTATCGCCTTTGTGCGTGACAGCCCGGAGGCGCTTAACGACCGAACGACGATTGAAGAAATGCTGACGTTTGTACGCAATGAGAAAGGACGCCCGGAAGCTCAGGCGGGTGCGCACGACGACACGGTAATGAGCTACGCGATAGCGTTGCAAGCGCTGAGTCAGCAGACGCGAGACGCGGAGGCGGATGAGCCTGTCGGCGTCGATTGGAGCAAAAGTCAGTGGGAGGACTACGAACGCGGCAACGAGGGCGAAAGGGCGCGAATGATTGAACTGTGGGGCGGCCCCGCGCGTGACGGCGGGACGGCGCGGCGACGCGAAAAACCGCGCGTGAGCGCACAGCGCGTCACTATTGAGTATACGCCGCCGCCGGACGGAATCCAGAGCGAAGAGCTTGACGAGCTCGGAATTGGCCGTTCTTCTGGCGGCGGGAAATGGTAATAAACTTTACGCAAAGGGAGGCGGACTAATGCCGCTGAATGTCAAAGCGACAATTGAATCTATTTTCAGTGGGCCCATATCGAGCGCGAAAGCTTCCGGCAAGAGCAAGAAGAGCGCGGCGAAAGCCTCCGGCAAGCGTAAAACGCGCGATGAAATGCTGAGGCTGTGGCAGGAGCGGTTGCAAGACAATCGCGACGCGTATCGGTTCGAACTTGACAGGTTTGACCGGCGCGCGAGGTACTACGAAGGCGAGAACCTTATCGAGCCGCTTACGGCGTATGACACGAAGCCGAACGGCGAATACTACGCAACTTCGCACGTCCGCAATATTGTTGCCGAGATGATAGAGGCGCAAATATCGAGCGTCATTCCTCATCCTAAAGTGACCGCCAAGCGGCAGGAGGATGAGGAGCGCGCGCGTTTGATTGAGCGTATGCTCGAATCTGAGATAGACCGGCTCGGCGTGGAGCGGCTATGCGACCTGATGGAGCGGCTTGTACCTATCAACGGCGGCGCTTACTGGATGGCGGAGTGGGACAGTTCCGGCAAGGGGCGGGGTGGCGGCGGTGACGTCGTATTATCTGTGGTACATCCGTCACAGGTCATCCCGCAGGACGGCGTTACAGGCGACGTCGAAGATATGGACTATTTTATAGTCGGATACCCGCAGACCAAAACCTACGTAAAAGCGCGTTTCGGCGTGGATGTGGAGAACGAGTCGGAGAGCGCGCCGGAGATTCGGACGTTAGACGATGACGACCGGCGGCCCGCCGACGATCTCGTGACGCTTTACTATGGATATTATCGCAACGATGAGGGCGGCGTAGGGCGTTACGCGTGGGTCAACGATACGTCGCTTGAAGATTTAGACGATTTGTGGGCGCGACAGCTCGAACGCTGCGCCGAATGCGGACGGCTGAAACCGCTGTTCGACGTCGATACCGCGCCGGAACTCGTTCTCGGCAAGGCGCAGGAGGAAGCTGATCGGCAAGCGCGCCGGGAGATGTGGGAGGCGTCCGGGCTGCCTGTCCTTGATGAGCGCTCGGAGGTTGTCGAACCGGAGGACGATAGAGAAGGCGCGGAGGACTCGGGCGACGTTGAATCCGGCTCCGCCGGATTCACCAGTATTATCAATACGGGCCGACGGCCCGGAGTCGCCCGAGAGGGCGACGATGTTTGTCCGTACTGCGGGAGCCGGCATTTTGAGCGCGCGCGTGTTGACTACGAGGAGTTGCCGACCGAGATTACAACGCCTCTCGGTCAGCAGATAGGCGGGATGACGTCCGCGACTGACGCAAAGGGTTTGTTTTACGACCGTCCGACAAGGATACCACTCTATCGTGTGGACAAGTATCCGCTTGTGATACACAAGAACATTTCCGTTTACGGGCGGCTTATGGGAGCCTCCGACGTGGACGCTATAGCCGACCATCAGAACACGACGAACCGGCTTCATCAAAAGATAATCGACAGAAGCATACAGAGCGGGAGCATTATAACGGCGCCGGTGGACGCGCGAATCCGAGTTGACAGCAAGGACGGTAAAGTTATACGCCTTAAGAATCCGGCAGAGAAGGAAGAATTCGGCGTGTACAATCTGGATTCGGACGTTTCACAGCAGCGCGCATACTTGGCCGAGGTTTATGAAGAGGCCAGACAGAGGATCGGCATAACGGACAGCTATCAGGGACGGCGTGACACGACGGCGCAATCTGGTGTTGCCAAACAGTTTGCGGCGGCGCAGAGCGCGGGGCGGCTTGAAAGCAAACGCCGAATGAAAGAGGCGGTTTTCGCCGACTTGTACGAGCGGATTTTTAAGCTCAAGCTGGCGTATGCCGATACCGGCGTCAGCGTCCTCGGCTATGACGCTCAGGGTGCGCCGGAGTATTTGGAGTTTAGCCGATATGATTTTCTGCGGCAAAACCCGCTTACTCTCGAATGGGAGTGGAACGACGATTTTACATTTTCCATCGACCCCTCCGGGGAGCTTGCGGGTAATCGTCAGAGTATGTGGCAGGAAACTATCGCGCTGTATCAGGCTGGGGCGTTTGGGAATCTGTCGGCGCTGGAGTCGCTCGTCGTTTTGTGGTCGAAGCTCGAACGCGCCAGCTATCCCGACGCCGCGAGCACGAAGGATTATTTTCAACGGGCGCTTGAAGCACAGCAGCAAGCACAGCAACAGGCACAGTTGCAAGCGCAACAGCAAGCGCAGCTACAACAACAGCAGCAGGCCGCGCCGCCTGCGGCGGACGTGTCATTGAATCCGGCTCCGCCGGATTCACCAGTATTATCAATACGGGCCTACGGCCCGGAGTCGCCCGAAAGGGCGACATTGAACGTGCCCGCGGGCACGGGAAACGCGGCATCTGCCGCGACGGCGACCGGAGCGCTGCCGCCCGAGCTTACGAGCGCGATTGAAGCCAGAGCGCGTGAGGACGCTTGGCGCGACGTGCGTTCACGCGCGGGCGTTTGATTTAATGCCATTCGGCAAACCCCTCGGGCGCTTCGCGCCACCTCCCCTGTTTAGGGGAGGCGGGACGGGGGAATCGTCGCGCCGAATGGCGCGTATCCCGTGCGCGCACGCACGTTTAATCAGACACAAATTGATTTTGTTTCACAAAATCAATTTTGCTTCGCTCAGGACAGCGTAAAAATCCTTTTCGCGGGTGGGACGCGTGAAAACCCTCGAATTATTCGCCGGGGTTCCCGGCGAAAAAAGAAAGGAGCGTTGAAGATGTCTGACAGAAAAGGCGGCCGCAATTTCCCGAAAGTGGACGTAATAGGCAAGACGAGCGCTATTAACCCGAAGCCCATTGCGAAAAGACACGGACAGATGGTTACGAAGGGCAAAGACCTGCGCGCCGGCAAAGGCAAATAACTTACCGCCGCGCCGCGTTTTGCGCGGACGTTTGATTTAACGTGCGTGCGCGCGTCGCGCCTACGGCGCGCCATAAAAATGACGTCGCGCGCAAGCGCGACAGGCACGCCGCACTTGCGGCGACGGACAGCAAATCTCTGCATTCGCAGTGAACGCGAAAAAATCAACTCGCTTGGCCGGCGAAAAAGGCTGAAAGGATTTTTAATTATGGGTGCTTACGATTTAGAAAAGCGCGGTTCCACTTCCGAGACGGGGCGAACGATAACAGAGGCTGACGCCGCCGCTATCGCGAAAGCTATAGCCGCCAAAAACGCCGCCGAAGATGACGGCGAGAAAGATTTCAGCGCCGCCCCCCCGGACGCGGGGCTGGACGTGTCATCGAACGTGCTTACGAGCACGGGGAGCGGCGCAAGCGCCGACGTCGAATCGAGTGACGGCGACGACACCGGCGACGATGGGAACGACACGGATGATGAAGCAGACGGGGCGTCGGGGACGCCGCCCCCTACAGGCGAGGGAAACGTCGCCGCGGACGCGGCGTATTCCGTGCCCGAAGGCACGTTAGATGACACGTCCGCGGCGCTGAGCGACGCGGCGCTCAAGGCGGAACGCGCGCGTCAAGCCTACGGCAGACGCAAGCGAGAAATGGAAGCGGAAGCCCGCAGACTTGCAGACGAGAGCGTAGCGGAGATTATCGGCGCTCTTGGGCTTATCGACGCCGAGGGCAACCAGATAACTACCGCCGAACAGGCGCGCAAGTTTTCGGAAAAAACACGGTTAGAGAAATTCAACGAGCATTTGCGTGAAGGAGCGCTTACTGCCGAAGACATCGCAATACTTAGAGGCACGGGCGGCAGCGCGGCAGGCGCAACAGGCGGCGCTGCGCAGGAGGCACCTCAATTCACGGCGCTTGTCGCGGGACAGCTTACACGCATTGCGCGGGAGTTCAATCCCGGCATCAAGGGTGTTGACGACATTTTGGCGATGGACACCGCGGATGACTTCAAGCGGCTTGTGTCGGCGGGCAGCGATTTTTACGAGGCATATCGCCTCGCCAATGCGGAGGCGATAGCGAAGAAACGAGCCGCCGCCACGGCGCAGCAGCAGGCGATCAACTCCGCGAGCAAGTCGCACCTTAAAGGCAGCACGGGCAACGCTCCGGGAAAGCCCGAGGTAAACGTGCCGAGCGACATCATAGACGAGTATCTAAAAGTATTTCCCGATATGACCGAGGTGGAAATCAAAGCGGACTATAAACAGCGGATGGCCCGCTCGCAAAATAAAGCAAAATCAAAATAAATCGACAGGAGAATAGCAAACAATGTTTTTACCTTACAGCGCAGACGTAGACAAGTCTTTGCCGAACGAAGAATATCCCGTTTCGGCGGGAGACTTCTACTTCGGTATGGCCGCATTCCTTGAAAACGGGCGGCTGAAAAAAGCGTCCGGCTATGACACGCCGGACTATATCTGCGTACAGCAGATAATCGGAGCGCAGGACGGCGATGTAATCAACGTCGTGCATATTGACCCCGACACGAGATACCAAGCGCCCGCGGCCAGTCTTCCGACAATTGGCGTGGGCTACGACGTCGCGAGCGACGGGCTGAGCATCGCCGCGAGTACGGACGTCGGCAACTTCGTGGTTGACGCCGCGTGGGTGTCTCTGCTTGGAGGCGAGTATATCGTCGTCGGACGCTTCGGGAGCCTGGACAAGCGCCTTGACGACATCGAAGCGCGTTTAGATGCACTCGAATAAGGAAGAAGAAAGGACAGTACAAAAATGGCAGGACATACGATTACAGAAATCTCCGGCTTGATGGACACGGTATACGGTAAATCCGCATACCCCATCGCCAAAATCATCGACGATTACGGCGCGAGCCGCAACAAGGACGAGCGCCTTAAGACGATTTTTTCGATGGAGAAAAGCACGCATTTCGCGGAAACCATTACATCCACGTCCGGGTTCGACGGGTTCGCGCCGGTTCCCGAGAACGGGGCGTATCCGGACGACAGTGCGCAAGACGGTTACGAAAAGATTTTCCAGCACAAGACGTGGAAGGACCGCTTCCGCGTATCACGCGAAATGGTTGACGACGACCAAATCGGCAGGATGAAGCGGTTGGCGACCAAGTTTGTCAATGGATTCGACGCTACGCGCGAGAAGTTCGGCGCGGCGATGTTCGGCGCGGCTTTGGGCGGCGTCGCAGACCCCTCATACAGGGGCATCAAATTCTCGACCTATGGGGCTTCCGCCGACGGGCGTCCGCTCTTTGATAAGCTCCATCCGTCCAAGAGTAAGCCGAGCCTGAAGCAAAGCAATGTGTTTAACAATCCATTCAGCCAGACGGCGTTGTCGAAAATGCAAAGCGCTATGGTGGACTTCCGCGACGATAACGGCGAAATCCTCGAAATAGTGCCGGATACGATAATCATACCAAACGACGCGGAGGCTATCGAGATCGTGCTTGGTGTGATCGGCGCATTCTCGCAGCCCGATACATCTAATAACAACTGGAACTATCATTACGGTGCGTGGAACGTCATCATCTGGCCTAAGCTGAACCAGTTCATCCCGTCAGGCACGGCGGCCTCCAGCGCTTTCCCGTATGTGCTCTTGGCGACAGACTACAATCAGGCGGCGAGCGGCGCTGTCTGGTACGACCGCGAGCCGCTTAGCACGAAGCCTTACGTGGACAATGACACGGACGCCGCGGTTTGGAACGGGCGCGCGCGGTTCTCTGCGGGCTTCCACGACTGGCGCGCGTTTGCCGCAGGCGGTATCGCCCGCGGCGACGCACTATGATTTAACGTGCCTGCGGGCACGGGGAACGCCGCATCCGCGGCGACGTCGCGCGAATGCGCGTTCCCCGTGCCGCAGCACGTTCAATGAAACACAAATTTTTGTGTAACAAAAATTTTGAAAAGGGTTTTGCTATGGACTATGCAAGAACTGTTGAGCAGATAATTTCAGATGTCGACGAGATATGCTATAACGCATACGGCCCGGAGCTAAAAACGCGCTGGATTTCCGAGCTTGATTTGAGGATTTGGCGCGATTTGCATTTACTGTTTCCGGCCGGCTATAGCTGGAACCGGCTTCATTACACTTGGCCGGAGAGCCGCGAGGTTCGCGTGCTTGCCAAGCCGCCGAATGACGGCATATACGATTTATATTTGCGGGCAAAGATAGAATACGGCAACGGCGAGTACGAAAAGTATAACAATACAACGGTTCTGTTCAACTCCGAGCTCCGCGAGTTCTCCGCGTGGTTCATTGACGCATACGGTCCGGCGCAAGGGTACTATGACGCAACGCCGCGCCGAAGCACTGAAAGGAGGCGGCATTGAGTGAGTGGTTATCCGCCGAGGCGTGTACTCAACTCTGACTTCGGGCAATACGGGTTCGCCGTCCCTCCGTATTATATAGACACCTATGGGCTTTGGCTTAAAGACGGGAACAGTGGGACGCTTGAAGACTTCCTCGCCTCTCTCGTCGGGCCGCCGGGGCGGGGCTGGCAGATACTCGGAACTTACAACAGCCTTGAACAACTGAAAAGCGTACATCCGGAAGGCGAGACAGGCGATACTTATAAAGTGACTACCGGACCTAATCCTGACGATTACATTTTATATGTCTGGGATCCGAACGCCGCGGAATGGGCGGCTATAGACATTCGCGGGCTACGCGGGTACAAGGGCGATAAGGGCGACGACGGAGGAAAAGGCGACAAAGGAGACCGGGGCGATATCGGCCCGATTGGGCCTACAGGTCCGCGGGGCGTCAAGGGTGACCGAGGACGCGACAGCTACGGCTGGGAAGCCGTATATGAGGCGCAGTCTTGGGCTGTCGGCGGCACGGGAACGCGACCGGGCGAGGATACGGATAACTCCAAGTATTACGCTTACGGCTCTATGTTCTGGTCGAAGCTGGCGCACGGAACGCTGCCTGTTCTTTCTCCAGATATTCCGTTAGAGCAGCCCGTACGCGCGCTGTGGTTCGACAATTCGGGAAAACAGCCGACTTGGGGCGAAAACCTGAACGAAACAATACTCGGGAACGCGTGGTACGGCGACGATGAACCTCCTGATAGCAGTTACGCAGAATGGCTTGACCCGGATTAAAGAAGAAAGCGGTGATAAAGGTGTATGGCTGAACAAAACATTACTATGAAAGCGCGGAACGAATCCGGAGTGTGGGATACCATTTATCCGAAAACGGTTCTTGCGCAGATTATCGGGCTGCTTGCCGGCGGCAAAATTGACCCGCTGCTTATTCCGCAGCAGGCGATAACCGACGTCTTTGAAGCGGCAAGCGATTCTGAAATGATAGCGCTCAGCACGGCGCACGCCGGGGACGTCTGTATACGGAGCGACGTCAACAAAACATTTATCCTCAAAGCGGTTCCGTACTCGACGCTGGAAAACTGGGTTCAGCTGCCGATACCGCAAGACCTTGTTTTATCCGTTGCGGGAAAGACGGGCGCTGTTACGCTGGGAAAGTCTGACGTGGATCTCGGTAACGTGGATAACACCGCCGACAGCGCTAAAAACGTCGCGAGCGCGGCGAAGCTGACAACGGCGCGGACTATATCCGGCGTGAGCTTTGACGGCACCGAAGATATCACATTGTACAACGCGATGACCGAGGATGAGGCCAAAGCAGGAACCGAGACGGCGACGCGCATAATAGCGCCGAACATATTGAAGGCAGGGATAGTAGCGCTCACCACTACAGTAACCGCAGGGGCCGCCGAGCCCGTGAATCCTAAAACAGATGATTTATGGTTTGACTACAACAATGCGTGATTGAAATTGCGGGCTTACAGCCCGTCGCCGCAGATGCGGCGTATCCCGTGCCGGTAGCACGTTAGATGATACATAAATTTTTGTGTAACAAAAATTTTGGAGGGCCGCTTATATGGCTATACATAACATTCTGATGAAAATACGAACCGCTATCGGCTACGATACGCTGTTTCCAAAAACGACGCTCGACCAAGTTTACGACCCGGAAACGGGAAAGTCCGTCGATGAATTTTTGGCGGGCAAGGCCGATTTAGACGATGACGGGAAGCTCCCTATGAACCAACTGCCCTCCGAAGTATCTTCCGGAGGGCTTGCTTATCAGGGGACGTTTAATGCCTCGACGGGGCAGGACAGCGGGGGAGTGGCGCTGCCGACGCCGAGCGCTGCTAACAAGGGCTGGTATTGGGTGTGCAATACTGCTGGGACGTTCCAGTCCGTCGTGTACAATCCGAAAGACTGGGCCGTATCGCACGGGGACCGGTGGGAT
>JAISAA010000312.1 GCA_031266955.1 Oscillospiraceae bacterium
CAACGGACGGACACAAAGGGAGCTGCTGCGGTTATTGGCGCGGGAAAAAGGCTGGACGCTCAGCCTGAACCCACCTGACAATACAGAAGTCTACGAGAGGTATATGGCGGGCACGATAAGCGCCGATGTGGAGGCGCTTGCCAAGCTGATTTGTGAATGCCTAAGTAAGTGACAGCGGAGTTATTGTAAAAATCAGAACTAGACGTGTGCTTTAACGTGCGTGCGCGCACGGCGCACTCGGCTTGCGCCGCGAACCCCACCGCCGCCTTTAGCGGCACCTCCCCTCGCAGGGGAGGCAAGACGCGTAGGGGCGGACCTTTGCCGCGCGCACCGCGCGGCACGGATATTATCTGTGAACTCAGCAGAGCTGAGTTCAACGTGTCCGCCCGGGCGGTGCGAAACGAACAGGGCGGACACGCAGGTCCGCCCCTACAGGACGAAACACGGGAAAACGCGTAGGGGCGACCGCCTCGGTCGCCCGCGCATCCGCGCGCCGCGAAGCGGCGCCGCCGTCCGCCTGAAAAATCTGTCGAAAAAAATCAAAATAAGTGTTTACAAGTCGTTCCATCTATGGTAGTATAATTCCAAGAGCCGCAATAATTTAACGCCGACAGCCGATGTAACAGTCTATATATAATGTTACATCGGCTGTTTTTCGCTTGCGCTGCAACGCTTTTCTCTCCGGAAATTGGTTTTCTTCCGCGCTCCGCGCCTCTCGACGTCTAAAAACACCTTGCGTCGCAAGGGCTTTTTGGGCTATGTAACACTTTATATAAAATGTTACATCACTTAGCGGCTCTAAACGGCTCAAATTTAAGGACGGAGGGAATACAAATGCGCGCGATAAAATGCCCGCGAAGACCGCCATAAACACCCCGCAACGGTTCCGGAACATTCCGAAACTTCTTCGGAATATTCTGAAACGTTTCCGGAGCATTCCGAAAGCTTTTCGGAACGTTCCGGACAGGCTCAGGAATATTCTTAAATCATTTTGGAACATTCCGAAATCTCTCCGGAATATTCCGGAACGCCTCCGGAACATTCTTAAATCCCCGCGGAATATTCCGGAGCGGCGCAAAAAAGCAAAAAAGTTGAAAGAGGGTAATCGTAATGGCATCATCACAGGACTATATCCCCGCGAAAGACGCCGACTTTGACTCTTGGCTGCGCAACTTGGTATTCTACGTCAGTCAAAAAGTCCCGGCGCCGTGGACACACATCCCGGATGAGAAATTAACAGAGCTTGTGGAATACACCGATGAATGGGTAATGAAGTACAGAAAAACACGCAGTCCCCACACCCCCGTTGACACGGCTGCAAAAACAAACGCCCGGAAAGCCGCCGAAAAGTGCGCCCGCCCGTTCGTGTCCCGGTATCTGCAATACGAGCCCGTGACGGACGACGACCGCACGGCGATGGGACTGCACAACCGCAGCACGACGCATACTCCGGTGCCGATCCCGATGACCGTCCCGGAGCTTATCGTCGAGATCACCACCCCGCGCAGGCTTGACGTCTATTACCGCGTCAAGGGCAGCGACCACCGAGGCAAGCCGCATAACGTCCACGGCATAGAGGTTCGCTCGGCGGCGCTCGACCACCACCCGACGTCGATATCGGAGCTCACGGAGTCGTCGTTCGACACGAATCCTCCGCTGCTTCTCGAATTTGACGAGAGCCGGCGCGGACAGAAGATTTACCTTGCCGGCAGATGAGAGATCATGCGCGACGGGGAAAAGGGGTCGTTTGGAGATATCGTTGAGGCAATTGTGCCGTGAGCGCGCGCAGTTTAGATAAGGAACAAATATTAATAAAGGTGGAAATAAAATGGATCAATTGACTATACTCATTATCGTGCTAAGTATCATTGGAGGTGGGTATTATTTTTACGATAGATCGCGCAAAAGAAACGGTCTCGAAAAACAAGGATTGCATTTTCTTATGTATAACAATATTGGAGCGAAAATCAAGGGTTTAGCAAAATCTATTGCCTGGATAGATATTATCAGCAGTATAATAATTGGCATTGTCCTCATTGTCAAAGGAGTCGATGACGAATGGTATGTTCTAATAGGTGTAGGTATTGGCGTTATGATCTTAGGAGCTTTAGCCGCTTGGGTTTCATCGTGGTTTATGTACGGTTTTGGAGAGTTAATTGAAAAAACGGCGGAAACTGCAAAAAACACTGCTATTTCAAAAGATTGAAATCAATCGGCGTATTCCGCTTGTGAGGCAATTATTCCTCACATCGCGCATCAGCGCCTTCCCTAAACGTCTCAGTGCGTGTCAATCACGAGCGAGCGTGCTCCGAACACTTAAGGTATGATCGCTTAATAAATATCTCTAAAAGGCAACTTATCTAAAAAAGTGTGGCGCGGGCGGAAACGTCCGCGCCGCGCCTTTTTGCGGAGATGAATTGAGAAGCAACGCACGTAAATTTGGACGGAGTGCGGGGAAACCCCTGTAGGGGCGCGTTTCAAACGCGCCCTGTTCTCCCGGTTCGGCAAATATGAATCAACAGAAATAGGGCAAGTTTGAAACCTGCCCCTACGGGACGTAGGATACGGCGGGGCGTCGGGGACGCCGCCCCCTACGGACGGGGGGACGCCGGCGTTCCCTCCCAAACCCTTCTGTGAGGTGATGTGCCGCCCGCGTTCCCCGTAGGGGACGATGGCAATCGTCCCGCGTTCGGTTTTCGGTGACGGGCGGATTGCCATCCGCCCCTACGGGGATTGCGTAAGGGCGACCCTTGCGGTCGGCACAATGGGGAGAACGTTTCACCCGTTTCAGTGAAGCGGGCGGCTTATCTCCACATCCCCCGCGCCGTACTGCGTCGCCACCGCCATACCGTCCTCAAGCGCGGTGACGCACGTGCGCACGTTCGGGCGTCCGTTGACTACCATCACGCAGTCCGTGCAGCGCCCTATCGCGCAGAACACACCGCGCGGGCTGTGATATTTTCTCGTGTAGCGGTGGACGGCGATTCCGGCGGCCTTCAGCGCGGCGGCGACGGGCTCGCCCTCCAAGCCCGTCATCGCCTTGCCGTCGAATGTAAAGCTCACCTCGCGCCGAGGTTCCGCCGCGCCTAAGATCGGATGCTCAGTCAGTCTCATACAGCGTTCCCCTTTCGGTCAGGCCAGCGCCGGGGAATCCCACAGCTTGAGCGATGTGCCGAGGCCCAGCCTCAAAGCGTTTTGCCAAACCGTCTTGCCCCACGCCAGATCCTCGACGGGCATACCGCCGACGGAGTTTATGACTATCTGCCCGTCAAATTCCCTCGCCGGGGCTTTCCCGTTTATAACGTCGCCGAGGTCGATTATATCCTCGCGCGTTATCTTCCCGTCGTGCATAAGGTCAAAATACCGCACGCCGATTATGCCGACGGACGCGTAAGCGGGATACGCGTAATCCTCCGCCCAGCACTCGTAAAGCCCGTAGTTCTCCAGGACCTTGCGCGCGCGCTTCGCCAGAAACTCATCGTCCACGCGCACGCACGCCGGCGCGGACAGCAGCATACCCGGTTTCAGCCATTTCTCCTCCAGAAACGGATAATGCTCGATCCCCATCGTGGACGAGGTGCCCATCGCGACGATGTCCGCGTCGCGGCACGCCTTCTCCATCGTATCGACGACGACGATGTTCTTAAACTGCGGATAATTTTCCGTGAACTCAATGAAGCTGTCTATCGACTCCTTGCCGCGCCCCTTTATTTTAATGGTGTCGAGCGTCGGGCACGCGTAGGCGAAGGAGGCCAGGCTCGTTTTGCTCATAACTCCCGGCCCGATTATCCCGAGCACCCGGCTGTCCTTCGGCGCCAAATATTTCGCGCCCACGCCCGGCACGGCGCCCGTCCGGTACGCCGACAGCAAGTTTGCCGACATCAGGCACAGCGGCGCGCCCGTGTCCTTGTCGTTGAGCATGACCATAAGTATGGACCGCGGCAGTCCTTTTTTGCGGTTTTCAGCGTTTGAGCCGTACCACTTCATCCCCGCTATGTCGAAGCTGCCGCCGAGGTACGCGGGCATCGCCATAAAGCGGCGGTCGGGCCCGTCCTTGGGCATATTCGGGAACGGCGGGTTTTCCGGGAACGTGACCATCGCGCCGTGGGAATTGCCGTTTTGCCCCGCCATTTTGTAGTCCCCGCGCCCCAGAATTTTGAACATCTCCTCCATACAATCGACGCACCCGTTCATCTCCGTGACGCCGGCCTTGACCATATCCTCCTCGCTGAGATACAGGAAATCGATCCTCGTTTCAGACATTTTGCATTCTCCTTAATAATAAAATATTTTTTCCTCACAGTGAGGTTTTCGCGTTTATTGACTTATCGACGTTCATTTTGCCGATATACGTGGGCTCGAAAGGCTTTGCCTTCAGCACCGCCTTGCACCAGATCAGCGCGAACACCGCCAGCGCCGCGAACAGTACGAAAAACAGCTTATATATCCGCACACGGCTGTCCATATCGCTCGAAATGTTCCAGATCATATACACGCACCCGAGCATCCCTATGATCTGCGGCAGCCCCGCCAGCATGAGCTTTTTATTGCGTTCGGCGTTTGGGTACCGCCGACGCAGCACGAGCACGTTCAAATGCGTCAGTATATAGCTCGCCAGCCAGAAGCACGAGCCGGCGAGTATCATATTGATGAGCCCGCCGCTGTTCACATACCCCGTAAGGATCATAATAAGTATGCAAACGACAAGCAGCGACATCCCGACATACGGGGCGCCGCGCCCGTTCGTCCTCCCGAAGACACGCGGCATCATCCCCTCGTCTGACATACCCTGCAATATTTTACCGACGGTCGGCAGCACCGTATTCATCGTGCTGACGGCGGCGAGCAGCGTCACTATGCTCATCCAGATACGCCCGCCCTCGCCGAGAAGCTGCTCGGCGTACGCGATATGCGGCATATCTGCGGTGAGAAGCACCTCCGTGCCGATGTAATTCGTCATCCCGCTGCCGAGGACCGACTGGATAACAAGCAGCACAAGCAGCGCGAGGCACATAGACAGCGGGACGTTCCGCCTCGGATTCTTCATTTCCCGCGAAACGGGTATCACAAATTCCACGCCGATAAACAGCCAGAACGCTATCGCCGAAAGGCTTATAACATCCCCCGCCGACGACATAGGCGGCGCGACGAGCTCCGCCGAAACAAGCTCCCCCGTTCCGAGCCCGAATACGCCCATGATACCGAGCGCCGCCATAGAGCCGATAAGCAAAATGACCGTGACGTTCTGCACCTTCGCGAAAATGTCCACCCCGAACAAGTTCAGCGCGTACAGCAGCAGCACGACCGCGACGGAAAACACGGCGGCCGGGACCGCGGGAAACAGTCCGTTTAGCACTATGCCCGTCATAGCCAGCTCGACCGACGCCGCGAAGACCATCGTGATAGCGTAGGCGGATATATTTGAAACGATGCTCGCCCACGGCCCCAGCCCGACGAGCATATACTGCCCCAGCCCGCCCGTTACGTTCGGCATGATGTGGTTCAGCTCGGAAAACGACAGCGCGATAAACGCGTTGAGCACCGCCACAATGACAAGCGCGGCGGTAAAGCTCTTCCCCGCGAGCCCGTAGCCCTGACCCAGCGACACCAGACAGCTTGTCGCGACGATAAGCCCCATACAGATAGCCATCCCGCTGCCGAGCCCAAGCTTTTTCTGCCCGTTCATATTCTTCCCTCCTTATGATGAATAAAATAAACAAAGGCGCCTACGGTACGCGCGTACCGATAGACGCCTTTGTCTGTGACGTTAATATACCGCGCCTCGCCGCGCATTTATTGTAAAAATCGGAACGCG
>JAISAA010000313.1 GCA_031266955.1 Oscillospiraceae bacterium
AAACCGTTTGACGCGCGAGGACATTGAGGAAACGGCGTCTGATGTGTTCCTCGCGCTGTGGGAAAACGCGGACAAGGTACAAAAAATCAAACCGTGGCTCGGCGCGACAGCGCGTCACAAAGCGCGAAATAAGCTGCGTGAGCTCCGCGACGAATTGCCGCTTGACTATGAGATGACAGCGGACGGTGACAGCGGCGCCTTGGAGGACGCGGTCATCTCGAACAGCGAAAAAGCCGCTGTAAAAACGGCGATCCTCGCTATGGACGCGCCCGACCGCGAAATATTCCTGCGCCATTACTACGGCTTACAGACGACCGCTGTCATCGGTGCAGAAATAGGCATCTCGGAATCCGCGGTCAAGCAGCGCCTTGTGCGCGGGCGCAAAAAACTGCGCCTCATCTTAGAACAGGAGGGTTTCGGAGAATGAAAAAACAATTTACCTACGGCGGTATGACTTTTTCCGCCGAACGAATAAAGGAGCTTACAATGAGCAGAATTCAACCGGCGGCCGCGCCGCGCCGCACGCTTCGCCGCTTCGCCATTATAGCGGCTACAATAGCCGTTATGTTATCGCTCGCGACAGCCGCGCTCGCGTATTCAGGTTTATTGTCCTACAGCGCGGTAAACGATTTCATAAGCGGATTTTTCGGCGGCGATTCGGGAGACGGCGTTGTCGAGTACGACGATGACGGAAAGCTGATCGTGAAGCTTCCGGCGTGGGAGCGCGTCCCGGTTGACGAGAGCTTGGCGGACAGGCTTATAGGCGGATATATCACCGCCGTGGATCAGTCGATTTCCCGCAACGGATACACGCTGACAGCGGAGGCAAACCTATACGA
This sequence comes from Oscillospiraceae bacterium, assembly GCA_031266955.1. Classification (GTDB taxonomy): domain Bacteria; phylum Bacillota; class Clostridia; order Oscillospirales; family Oscillospiraceae; genus JAIRRO01. The sequence goes on from JAISAA010000313.1 coordinate 840, forward strand.
CCCGTCAACAGGCTGCGGGCTCATCTATTACACGCTTAAAAACCCGAACGGTATTTCCGGCTATCAAACCTTTCAGGATGGCGAAGTTTGGTTTGACAGCACGACAGTTTTTGCGGAAGTAAGAGGTGTAAGATCAAGTGCGCCCGTATTCGGCAAGCAGTATATTGACGAGGGTAAAAGCGGCGACACACGGCTATACATCTGCGAATTTTATATAAGCGTCTCCAATAAACCGCTCAGCGACATTTTGCTTGTGTTCGGCGAATATGTCCCCGATAAAAACGGATATATATACGGCAAGGAAGAAGAAAAAATTAAAATCCCTCTCGCGGCACATAACCTGTCTGGCGCGGTTTTTTACACACCGGGCGGGGATGGCGCCATAAAAGCCTCGCCGATCGGTATAAACATTGACGCCATTGCGTTAGGCTTGGAACACGCCGATGAAATCAAATATGTCGCGCTTGAATACGCGGACGGCAGCCGCTACGTCGTATCAGACGACGCGGGGTTTGTGAACAATTCCTCATACTCGCTGCAACCCGACGGAGGGGGAAGCAGGACTTATACGTTTAACCGGCTCGTTGATATTGACAATGTGGTGAAAGTCGTTGTAAATGAGATGGAGCTTGGCAGATAGCGCCCCCCTTGCCTGCCGCGCCGCGGGGGAGTATAATATCCTTGTTCAAAGGGGGGCTGGGTTTTGAGAGAAGGCAGGCGCGTGGTCGGCGTCGCGGAGCTCAACGGGTATATCAAGGCGCTGATCGACTCAGATGAGGCGCTGGCGGACGTGTGTGTGCGCGGGGAGCTGTCGAATTACAAGATTTATCCGTCGGGCCACCACTATTTTACGCTAAAGGACAAGGAAAGCTCGCTGCGCTGCGTGTTTTTCAAGAACAGCTCGCTGAAGCTGCGGTTTAAGCCGGAAAACGGGATGGAGGTGCTGGCGCTCGGCAGGATCTCCGTGTTCCCGCGCGACGGGGCTTATCAATTGTACGTCTCCGAGCTGGCGCGCAGCGGCGCGGGCGATCTGCACGCCGCATTCGAGCGCCTGAAGGCAAAGCTGGAAGCGGAGGGGCTGTTCGACGCGGGAGCAAAAAAGCCGCTGCCGAAATATCCCGCGCGCATCGCCGTCATAACGTCGCCGGCGGGCGCGGCGGTGCGCGATATAATTCGTGTGCTGGGCGCTCGCTGGCCGCTTTCCGCGGTGCGGATACTGCCTGTGCGGGTGCAGGGCGAGGAAGCGCCCGCAGAGTTAGTCAAAGCTATCAACTACGCGAACAAATACCGCGTCGCCGACGTGATAATAACAGGGCGCGGCGGCGGGTCTATCGAGGATCTGTGGGCGTTCAACGACGAGCAGGTCGCGCGCGCGATATTCGCGTCGGAAATACCAGTGATATCCGCCGTGGGCCACGAGCCCGACGTGACGATCGCGGACTATGTGGCGGACGTGCGGGCGGCCACACCGTCAAACGCGGCGGAGCTCGCCGTGCCGGATATCGCGGAGGTGTCGCAAATGCTGGCGGGGCTGCGGCGCAGGGCGTCGTCGTCGTGTACGCGCGCGTTCGACGCGGCGCGTGCGCGCCTTGACAATCTGGCGGGCAGGCGCTGTCTCACCGACCCGATGAGCTATATCGACGACAAGCGTATGCTGCTTGACATGACGCGCGAACGTCTGGCGTCGGCCGCGTCCGGCGGGCTTCACGCCGGGAGAGAGCGGTTCGCCCGCGCGGCGGCGGCGCTGGACGCGCTCAGCCCGCTAAAAGTTCTCGGGCGCGGGTACGCAATAGTGCGCACGGGTTCCGGCGCGCTCGTCAAGTCAGCGTCCGATGTGTCTCTAGGCGACGAGTTGTCTGTGCGGCTGGAGCGCGACGAAATAAAATGCAAGGTATGTGAGGGAGTGATCGGGTAATGG
>JAISAA010000327.1 GCA_031266955.1 Oscillospiraceae bacterium
AAAAAATGCGCTTGATATATTTGAGAGTATGGTGTATGATGATATGCACAAAATATTTTTATCAGGAGGCTTTCGATATGGGCAAATTTGATGACCTTGTGTTCAAAATTCCGGTAGAAAATCATGAGTGGTACGGCTTTACGTCGCCGCGCGGGTTTTTCCGGGGCACGACAATGATGGAAAAAGCGCACCTCTACATGGACTTCACGGCGGTGGAAAAAGCGCTGCCGATGGAGGTCCCGCACACTCACCACGCGGTTGACGAATATCTGGTGTTCACGGGCGCCGACATGAACAACTTCTTCGAGTTCGACGCGGAGGTAGACGTCTGGCTCGGGGAGGACCCGGAACGGCTGGAGATGTTCCACATCACAGAGCCGACGATTATCCGCGTCCCGCCGAAGCTCTACCACTGTCCGGTCAACTTCAAGCGCATCACAAAGCCGATAGTGTTCTCAGCGGTGTACCTCGACGGCGACTGGTCGAAGATCAACCGCGCCGTGGGCCCGGACGGGCGCGAGCAGTTTACATACGACGGCGCGGGAATACGCCGCTGCGTGCTGGACCGGACAAAGGAATGTATCTATTGCGGCAAGTGCTTCTCCCAGGCAATGAATGACTTCGCCGCCGCGGAAGCCGCCGCCCCCGCAGCAGCAGACCCCGAGCCGCCTCAGACCGATATGCTCGCGCCGTACTACGAGATGGCGAAGCTGCCGCGCACCGGTAAATACGATAAGTTCGTGTACAAGTTTAAGCCGGAGCACCACAGCGACGACAGATTCTTATCGCCGCGCGCCGGCTTCCGCGGCACGGACGAGATGCCGGAGTCCCGCCTGCGTTACGTCTACGACATCGTTCAAAAGCCCTGCGAGATCGGCCGGCTGCATATGCACCACGCCGTCGAGGAATACCTCTGGTTCACGGGCGCTGACATCACCAAGTTCTTCGAGTTTGACGCGGAGGTCGAAATCCAGCTCGGCGACGACCCGGAGCATTTAGAGACATACACGATAACGGAGCCGACAATAATCCGTGTACCGCAAGGCGTGTGGCACGGCCCGGTAAAGTTCAAACGCGTTGGCGCGCCCGTAAACTTTACGCCGTTCTATCCGTCGGGCGAATACGGCGAAATAACGCTTGAAAACGGCGTCTACCGCTACGAAGGCACAGATTTGCCGAAATAAATGCAAAAATATAAATAAAACAAATAAATATATAGGGACGGTAAGAATTATGAACAGAAGGATTCCATATGTGCCCGCGGAGCTGCGGACTGTAGACACTCTTCCCGGATTTTTCGGCGGGCCCGGAGCTCCGCTGCGCGACACTCCCGTCACTCCGCGCGAAAACGTCGCCGCGATGTTTTTCGACAAACACCCGTACTGGCTCCCGCTTCCCTCGGATACCACTATGATGATCCCGAATCTGTACAACAATCTGCTCGGGCGCGGCGGGCCGGACGGCACGATGGACGCTTTCGGCATCCAGTGGGAGTGGGTCGCGTCCGCCGGCGGGTCCATAGTCCGCCCGGGTGAGCCGTTTCTCGCTGACGCGAACGAATGGTACGATAAAATCAAGCTCCCCGACATCGACAAATGGGACTGGGCGGGCGAGGCCGAGCAGGTAAAGCTCGACTCGCGCGTTTCGACGCAAATGTCGTTTGTCAACGGCTTTTGGTTCGAGCGGCTGATCTCGTTTATGGATTTCGCGCCCGCCGCCGTCGCGCTCATCGACGACGATCAGATACCCGCCGTACGAGACCTGTTCGCCGCGATGACGGAGCTCGGGATAAAGCTCGTGGACAAATTCTGCGAGTATTTCCCCGCGCTCGACGGCTTTAATATCCACGACGACTGGGGCAGCCAAAAAGCGCCGTTCTTCTCGCAGGACACGGCCGAGACGCTGTTCGTCCCGTATATGCGCGCGCTGACGGACCACATCCACAAAAAGGGGCGCTACGTCACGCTCCACTCGTGCGGACACGGCGAGGACAGGGTGAAATGCTTCGTAGACGGCGGCTTCGACGGCTGGGACCCACAGATCATGAACGACACATATAATTTGTTCGACACCGTTGGAGACAAAATAACGATCTCCATAGTGCCGGAGGGCTTTCCGCCGGATGCTTCCGAGCAAACACAGCGCGACTTGGCAAGCGAATTCGCAAAGCGCTTCTGCGTCCCGGGCAAAACCGCGATGCTCGGGCATTACGCGATGGCGAGCCTCACCCCCGCGTTCACAGAGGAAGTGTATATCCAATCGCGCAAGCTGTATTGCGCGCAGTAGCGAATTGATTTAATGTGCGTGCGCGCACGGGGAACGCCGCCGGCGCGGCGCGGGCAACGGCTGCACCGGCGCGCATTTCAAATAGAAACGGATAAACAAGAGTGTGCATTTCAAAATAGAAAAATAGTGAAAATCAATAGTTGCAGGCTGTTTACAGTTTTTCAGCAGCGAATATATTGACAAAATTCTTGCAACAGGATAATATATAATTTATGAATAGTTTGTTTGAAATTGAACTCTTAAATATTCATTGGCTTAATAATGAAAAAGAAGTCCAGCTTGCCGATTTATGTGCACACGGTAATATATATGTTAAAATAAATGATGAGATATTATCTGATATAGATACAAGCGTGTGGACTGTAAGTGCAACAGGATTGTATTTGTTGCGTACATTAACTCAAAATTATACGCCGTCTATGTGGAGCAATTATTTATTGCCTTGTTGTGGACATTTCTTTATTAAAGAAAATGAAGAACCAGTTATTATATTAGGTTGCGGCATTGGGATTGATTGGATAATAATGCATGAAAAAGATAATAAAATAAAACATATTTCCAAAAAAGGTTCAATAGCAATAATAGACGAAAATAGTTATGAAGAAATGGTTTTCGAGTTTACTGACAAAATAGAAAGCTTCTATAAGAGAAGTATAAAACGAAATATATTTAATGATAAATACCAAAAAGAGGGATATGAAGCCTTTTGGACAGAATGGCATAAATTAAAAAATAATAGTTCATGATTAATATAATTAGCGCGGGCATTTCGTACAACAAAGTCGTTGCAAAACCCAAAAACGGCAGTAAAAACCTCCTTGGCAAGCGAATTATGACGGAGATTACAGAATGAAAATTCACTTATTAGGACCATCCTGTTCCGGAACCTCAACTCTCGGAAAATTGATTGCGGAAAAATATAAAATTCCTTGGTATGATACGGATGAAATATTCTGGATAAAAACCGATCCTCCTTTTACCGCGAAAAGAGAAATAAATGAACGAAAAATAATGTTAAAAGAAATCTTTGAAAAAAATTATTCTTTAGTATTAAGCGGCTCGGCAATGGAATGGGGCGATTTTATAAAAGAATATTTGGATATAATAATATACAAATATGTCAAGCCGGAAATAAGGATAAAACGTTTAATTGCAAGAGAAAGAAACAGGTATGGGAATAGAATTGACATCGGAAATGATATGTATGAAATACATAAAGAATTTGTCGAATGGAATAGAAAATATGAAACAGGCGGAATGGAAATGAGAAGCAGAACAAGCGAATTATTTTGGCTTTGTGATGTAAAGTGTAAAATAATAAAACTTGAAGAAGATAAATCATCGGAAGAAGAATTAAAAATAGTATCAAAAGAAATAGAAAAAATAATTAAGGAAGATACTGAATGAAAATTATAACGGTTTGCGGAAGTCTGAAATTTGAACAAGATATGAGATACTGCGCAGAAAAATTAGAGTTAGAGGGAAATTGTGTTTTGAGTGTAGTTTATCCCACGAAAAACAAGGAAGAATATACAAAAAACGAAATAGATATTTTGAAAACAGGGCATATAAAAAGAATAGATATATCAGATGCAATATTTATTGTGAATAAAAATGGTTATATTGGCGAGGCTGTAAGGAAAGAAATTGATTATGCAAAAAAACATAACAAAGAGATAATGTATTTAGAAAATAGTGACAACAATCAATAGATGAAAATAAAATGATATAAAAAAGGTGACGGCATTATGGATACCAACAGCTCAAACGGATACGATTATTTGATGCATATAGGCGCGCTTAAGGTTTTCAACGATTTTTCTTATTCCAATTGCAAGAATTTCGCAATAGAGCACGATATATCAAATAATCAATATCTCGCGATCAAGGAAAAATACAACATTGAAGAAGTAGCGGGAACCGGGGGTGATTTTTCAAAAGCCGCAAATTTGCTGCGCTGGGTACATAACAATATTTTACACAACGGGAGCGCGACGGATGTAGAATTCGTTCCGAAAAATTCGCTTTCCATACTCAATTATTCCTTTGGGAAAGGCGTTGAATTTGGCGTATATTGCAGACTTCAGGCAATTGTTTTTACCGAATGCTGTCTGTCATTAGGCTTGGCCGCCAGAACAATACATTGCTTGCCGTTCAGCCCCAACGACTTTGAATCCCACGTTGTCTCAATGGTTTATATCAACGAGCTTAAGAAATGGGTTTTATTTGATTCAAGTAATAACGCTTATTTTATGAATAAAGAAGGAGTGCCATTATCGCCGTTAGAGGCAAGGGGAAATTTGGGAAATGACGATATTACAGTCAACAGTGATTTATGGCCGAGCAACAATACCGATATAAATTCAAAAATAGGGAATTACAAAAATTATATGGCAAAAAATCTCTTTTATATGAAATTTTCAAAAATCAATACTTTCGGAACCGATTTAGTAAAGGATCAGATAACATATCATTTAATACCGCGCGGATTTGATGTGCAGACCCGTGAGATCGCATACTGTGAATACGCGATAAGAAATTCTCCGGAGCATCTGAAAAGCGATTGGATGGCTCATCTGGAAGAATTCAAAAATCAAAAAATAAACGTTGTATCAAAAGAGGAATTTTTGCGAATAGAATAAAGGCTTTGTCCTTAGTGCCGTATCTTTTTACCGCTGCTTATCGCGCGCAAGCATTTCAAATACGCCCACCGCGATCACGAACGCGCCGAACACCCGACGCAGCGCGTCCGTCTCGACCCGCACCGCGAGAAGCGATGTCAAAACGGCGGTCGGAACGCCGGCTATCACGGACGGTATCACGGCGCGCCACTCGACAAGCCTGTTTTTTACGTGGCTCACCAACGCGGCTATGGCAGTCGGCAGAAAATACAGCAGATTTATCCCCTGCGCGGTCTGCTGCCGCATATCAGTAAAAGACGACATATACAGCACGAGCAGCGTGCCGCCGCCTATTCCCCAAGACGACAGCGCCCCCGTTATCGCCCCGGCGAGCACGGCAAGCGCGAAGCTCATCCTATAAGACTCCGCACGCCGCCGCAAATAAGCAGCAGCGCGAATGCCCGCCTGAGCAGCCGAGGCGGGATTTTTTTGAACATCCTGCCCCCAACGGCGCCGCCTATAACGCCTCCGAGCAGATAGGGCAGGGCTTCCGCCGGCTCCACGCCGCCGCGCAGTAAATACACGGCGGCGGACACCGCGCATATCGGCAGTATCGCCGCGACGGAGCTCGCGTACGCCCGCTTTTCGTCGAGCTTCGCCCAGCGCGTGTACAGGGGAATAATAAAAATGCCGCCGCCCGCGCCGAAAAAACCGTTCGCCGCGCCCGCCAGCAACCCCGCGGCGGCATATTTTATTTTTTGCGCACAAGATTCTTTCATGTTATATGCTCTTTTACTTTATATATAGTCTATTTTTTATTCTTATGCTAATAACTAAACTGTGATTATTTATATTATAATACGAAATATACTCGCTATTTCACATTATTTTATTTTGCAACGTTATATATCTTTTATATTTCAGCTGCATTGGGCTATAGCCGCATCAAGGCGTCTTGACGGCGCGGATGAACGCGAACAGTGTAAAGCCGCGGTCGTCCGATAATATGCCCGAAATTCCCGGTGTTATCCCTTTCGACGGCGGCGCGGGCGCCGTCGCTGCGTTTTTTTCGCCAAAAATCCTCAAAAAACAATTTTTGTGTTGCGCGACAGCTTGTTATGTGTTAGTATATTTCATCGTAGTCATAATAAATGTATGATTCGCCGGACGCGCCAAGGTCCGGACATAAATACGGTGGGAGAATTGCTGATGTACGGAATTGCGATACTCGGCTTCGGGGTTGTCGGCTCCGGGGTCGCGGAGGTTTTAGATAAAAACGCCGACAGGATAACGCTCGGGGCGGCGCGCGAGCTGCGTCTGAAATATATCGTCGATATAAAGGACGTCCCTGACCCGTATAAAAATCTGCTGACGCGCGACTTCGGCGCGGTCTTGGACGACCCGGACGTCCGCGTCGTCGCCGAAACGATAGGCGGCGCCGGCATTGCCTACGAATACACGCGCCGCGCGCTTGAGGCCGGGAAATCCGTCGTGACCTCAAACAAAGAGCTCGTCGCGCTGCACGGCTGCGAGCTGCTGCGTCTGGCGCGTGAGCGCGGAGTGAATTATCTCTTTGAAGCGAGCGTCGGCGGCGGTATACCGATCCTTCGCCCGATAACGCAATGCCTCGCCGCGAATAAAATATATGAGATTTACGGCATACTCAACGGCACGACGAACTATATTTTAACCGCTATGATAAAGCAGGGCGCGAGCTTTGAGGACGCGCTGCGCCTCGCGCAGGCAAGCGGCTACGCCGAAGCCGACCCGTCCTCCGATATCGACGGGATAGACGCCTGCCGTAAAATATGCATCCTCGCCGACCTCAGCTTCGGCCGGCATATCGACCCGGATTGGCTGAAAACCGTCGGTATCCGCGCCGTTACCGCCGCCGACACGGCCTACGCCGACCGCGGCGGGTACAAAATCAAGCTTTTGGGGCGCGCCGTCGCGAACGGCGACGGTCGCGTATCGGCCTACGTCGCGCCGCATCTCGTCCCGGCGGAAAATCTGCTGGCGGGCGTCGAGGGAGTTATGAACGCCATCGTTGTGCGCGGCAACGCCATCGGAGATGTGATGTTTTACGGAGCGGGCGCGGGGAAGCTCCCGACCGCGAGCGCCGTCGTTGCCGATATAATCGATGCAGCGAAGCACGAACACTCGCGCAAGCTCATATCGTGGGATACTGGCGAGCCGTCTATGCTGCGCGATTCGGCGGAGCTTGTCAGCCGCTGGTACGCGCGCGTCGCGGCGGACGAAGCGAAGATCCTCACCGCCTTCCCCGACGCCGAGGTTTTGGGCGCAGTGTCCGGCGAAACGGCGTTCGTCACCGGAGAGACGAGCAAGGCGGGGATCGACGCGGCGCTCGCTAACTTCGGCGTCCTCTCTCTGTTCAGAGTCATCGGCTGAGGATTATCGGCAAGAGGCTTCGCAGGCCGGTTTTCAGATTTTCAAACTAAGCAAAGGAATGGCAATTTATGTCCCTGATCGTAAAAAAATTCGGCGGCTCCTCCGTCGCCGACGCGCCCGGCATACTCCGCGTCGCGGGAATAATCGCGGACGATTATTCGGAAGGGCACGAGCTTGTCGTCGTGCTCTCGGCGCAGGGAGACACGACGGACGACCTCACCGCGAAAGCCGCTGAGATAAACCAGTCCCCGTCGCGGCGGGAGATGGATATGTTGCTGGCGACAGGCGAGCTGGCCTCGGCGGCGCTTATGGCTATGGCGCTCGAAAAGCTCGGGCTGCCGGTCATTTCACTCTCCGGGCAGCAGGCCGGAATACGCACAAGCTCGGACCACGGCTCCGCGCGCATAGAAAAAATCGACTGCGAACGTATACGCGGAGAGCTCGACAAGCGCCGGATCGTCATAGTCGCGGGCTTTCAGGGCGTATGCCGGAACGGCGACGTTACGACACTCGGGCGCGGCGGCTCGGACACGACGGCGGTGGCTCTCGCCGCCGCTCTGCGCGCGGATCGATGCCAAAAATACACCGACGAGGACGGCGTCTACACGGCGGACCCCCGAAAGGTCCCCGGCGCGCTCCGCCTGTCGGAAATAACGTACGACGAAATGATGGAGCTGGCGTCGCTCGGCGCGCAGGTTCTGAACAACCGCAGCGTCCAGATGGCGAAGCGCTACGGCGTGGAGCTCGAAGTGCTGACGAGCTTTGAAAGAAAGCCCGGCACAATAGTAAAAGAGGTTACGAATATGGAAAAGATAAAAATCTCCGGCGTGGCGAAGGACACGAACGCGGCGCGCATCGCCGTTATGGGCCTGCGAGACGAGCCCGGCATCGCGTTTCGCGTGTTCCGCGTGCTCTCCAACGCGAAAATCGTGGTCGATATCATTTTGCAGTCGATAGGGCGCGAGGGGACAAAGGACATCAGCTTCACCGTCGCGAGAAGCGACCTTGACTCCGCGGTGTCGGCGTTAGACGCGCAGCGTGAAGCGCTCGGCTTTTCGGAGCTTGACGTCTCCGATTCCGTCGCGAAGGTCTCCATCGTCGGGGCGGGTATGATGTCGGCGTCGGGCGTCGCGACTATGATGTTCGAGGCGCTGTACGACGCGAAGGTGAACATCAGTATGATCTCCACGAGCGAGATCAAAATCTCCGTGCTCGTGGACGAGGCGGACGCCGACCGCGCCGTCGCGGCGATACACCGCAGATTCTTTGAGGACTGAAAACACCTACAGCGCCGGGACATATGATATAGCGGTCGTCGGCGCCGGCCACGCCGGGATCGAGGCGGCGCTCGCCGGGGCGCGCCTCGGCCTGCGCGTCGTATGCTTCGCGATAAATCTCGACTCCGTCGGGAATATGCCCTGCAATCCCGCGATCGGCGGCACGGGCAAGGGCCAGCTTGTGCGGGAGATAGACGCCCTCGGCGGCGAGATGGCCCGGGCGGCTGACCGCGCGGCTATACAATATCGGCTGCTCAACCGCGGCAAGGGCCCCGCCGTTCATTCCCTGCGCGTTCAGGCAGACCGGCGGGAATACCAGAAAATAATGAAGCGCGCCTTAGAGCTTCAGGACAATTTATACCTCAAGCAAGCCGAGATCGTAAATATCCTGACGGAGCAAAAATACGGCAAGCCGGGCGTTACGGGCGTAGTAACGCGCCTCGGCGCCGTGTATTCCGTCCGCGCCGCAATAATCTGCTCCGGGACGTATCTCTCGGGGCGCACGATAGTCGGCGAAGCCGTGCGCGAGGGCGGCCCGGACGGGATGTTCGCCGCGACGGAGCTTTCGGACTGCCTGCGCAGGCTCGGTCTGCCGCTGCGCCGGTTCAAGACCGGCACGCCGCCGCGCGTCAACGCCCGAAGCGTCGATTTTTCAAAAACAGAGCTCCAGCCCGGCGACGAGACGCCCCTGCCCTGCTCCTTTGAAACGGCCGAGACGCCCGTAAACCGCGCCGTCTGCCATCTGACCTACACGAATGAACACACTCACGCCGTGATCCGCGAAAATCTTCACCGCTCCCCTCTTTTTTCCGGCGTGATCGAGGGCACGGGCCCGCGCTACTGCCCGTCGATCGAGGACAAGGTCGTCCGCTTTCCGGACAAGCAGCGCCACCAGATCTTCATAGAGCCCATGGGCCTCGACACGGAGGAATTATATATTCAGGGCTTTTCCTCGTCGATGCCCGAGGACGTTCAAGTTAAAATGCTGCGCACGATCCCCGGCCTTGAAAACGCGGAGCTCCAGCGCCCGGCCTACGCCATAGAATACGACTGCGCCGACCCGCTCTCCCTCCTGCCCACGCTTGAGACAAAGTCCGTCGCGGGGCTGTACGGCGCGGGGCAGTTCAACGGCACCTCCGGGTATGAGGAAGCCGCCGCGCAGGGCCTTGTCGCCGGGATAAACGCCGCCTTAAAGCTGAAAAACAAAAAACCGCTCATTTTGACGCGGGAATCCGGCTATATCGGCGTCCTGATAGACGACCTTGTCACACGCGGCACGGAGGAACCGTACCGGATGATGACCTCGCGGACGGAATATCGCCTACTGCACCGCCAGGACAACGCCGACCTGCGCTTGTCCGAATACGGCCTGCGCGCCGGGCTCATCACCCAAGCGCGGCACGACCGGGTCTTGGAAAAATACGCCCTCGTCGAGCGCGAGATTCGCCGCCTTGAAGCCGCGTTTATTCCCCCGTCGGACGCTCTCGCGGAAATCCTCGTCCCGCTCGGGGAGCCCCCGCCGCCGTCCGGCGTCTCGCTCGCTTCCCTGCTGCGCCGTCCGCGCGTCGGCTATGAAGCGCTCGGCAGCTTGGACCCGGAGCGCCCGGAGCTTCCCGAGTCCGTCCGCGAGGCGGCTGAAATCGCCGTTAAATATGAGGGATATATAAAGCGCCAGGAACGTCAGCTTGAGGAAGCGCGGCGGATGGAAAGCCGCGAAATTTCGGACGGCGTCGATTATTTCTCAATAAACGGCCTGCGGCTTGAAGCGCGGCAAAAGCTTGACCGTATCCGCCCGCGCAGTCTCGGCCAAGCCTCCCGCATTTCCGGCGTCTCTCCCGCCGATATCGCCGTTTTAATGATATTTCTTCGGTAACGGCTACGCTTCCTTTATATAAAGCAGCTCCATCGGACACTTTTTTACGCATATCCCGCAGGCTATGCATTTTGACGGCTGTTCCCGCTTCTCGCTTTTGACCATGACCCCGAATGGACACGAATCGACGCAGGCGCCGCAGCCCGTGCATTTTTTCTTGTCGAGCATATATACTCCGGCGGGGTTTTTCGTAATGGCCTCGTTGGGACAGGCTTTCGCGCATTTTCCGCACTGGACGCATACGCGCGGCTGCCCTTCTCCGTTTTTGTCAGCGATCCTTACGCACGACAGCGCGGGGGAAAATTCCTTGTAAAACGCCTCCGAGCACGCGATTTCGCACGCGAGGCACGCCATACAGCGCACGTCTTTTTTTACGGCGAGTGTTTTCATATGTTTATCCTCCGAAATATAAAAAATGTTCAAGCGTAAGCTTGACCGTGCAAGTTTAGCATATTTGCGGCGCGCGCGCAAGAGCGCGCCGCAAATATTGATATAACGTGCGTGCGCGCACGGGGAACGCGGCATACGCCGCGACGCGCGTGCAAGCGCGCGTTGGGTCACACAGCACGCCATTACCTGAAAAAGAGTTCCTCAGCTATTGGCTTTTCGACCGATTTCGACTATAATAAGCTTGTATTGAATGAAAAACAGAATGAAAGGTAAGGAGCAAATGAAAAAGTCCCGGCTTCCGGTCACACTGCTCACCGCGGTTATTCTCCTGCTCGCCGCGTGCTCTCCCGGCGCAGATTCGGCTGTTCCCGGGAATACAGTCGCCCCGCCGACCGCGTCCCCGGCCGTGACGCTTGAGTACAAGCCCGATTACGTGACGCTGCCGGACGAGATACGAAAAATCGAAAGCGTCTTTACCGGCGACAAGATATATTTTCTCGCGCGGCGCGACGACGGCGCCGGCATATATTCTATGGAATACGACGGTTCCGGCATAACGGAGCTGCCCGGCTACGCCGCGCCGGAGGGCTTTGACACCGCCGCGATGTGTCTCGCCGACGGCGGCGGCTTCTGGGTCGCGGAGTACGGCGCGGATGATAATTACCTGCTGCGCCTTTTGGACGAAAACGGCGCGGAGCGCGCTTCTTATCCGCAGGAGCAAGCGGAGCGCGCTGATTCCGCCGTCGGCGCCGGCGGCGATGAACGCTCGCGCAGCCTTGTGACCGACGGGAACGGCAGCGTATATCTGTTCGACAGCGACTTCGGTATCAGCGTATTTGAGGACGGAAACAAGACGGCGTTCCTCGACAAAAAAGGTGAATCCATCCTGCTCGGACTGTTCCGCATCGAGGGCGGCGATGTGGCGGCGCTTATACTGTCACTGCAAACGTTGAGCATATACGTCGCTCCGATAGCAAACGGCGTGTGGGGACATTCGTACATTACAGAGGGAACCCGGGCGTTCTCCGGCGTCACAACCGGCAGCCAGTTCTATTGCGCCGACGGCGCGGCCGTGCGCGGATACGCAAGCGGCTATATAGTCGGTGAAACTGTTTTTTATTGGGCGGAGACGGGCATTGACGCGGAGGACGCCACAGCGCTTGCCTTTCTGCCGGACGATAGGATCATATGCGCCGCGGTGCCGTCAGACAACGGGGAAGAACGGGCGGCGCTCGCCATTCTGACACAGCGCGAGGTGGAGCCGCGGAACAAAACGGCGCTCACGATGGCGTGCTTCGGGGAGAGCGTTCATATAAAAAGGATAGCGGAAAAATTTAACCGGCAGAGCCGCGATTATTTTGTGAGCGTTTCGTATTATCCCTCGATCGTTCCGGGTGATAAAGCCGCCAATAAAACAAACGCGGACAGGTTCAATCTTGATATGATCACCGGCACTACGCCGGATATTATGTACGTCAGCGGAAGCTTCCCCGAGCGCTTCTATACGACCAAGGGCCTTTTGGAGGACCTGTATCCGTATATTGACGCCGACCCGGAGCTCAGTTTGGATTCGTTTGTACCGGGGACCATTGAGTCTATGGATAGCGGCGGACGTCTGTATCAGCTTCCGGATTGGTTTTATATAAATACCGTCGTCGGCCCGAAAAATATTCTCGGGGACACGGCTTCACTCACCCTCGACGAGGCGCGAGAGCTGCTGGCCTCAACGTACAACGGCGAAAGCTGGTCTGACTATTTCCCGCGCGGCGCTACAGGTCTTACGTATATGGTGACAATGCGGGACGACCTTATCGATTGGGATACGGGCGAGTGTTATTTCGACACGCCGGAATTTATTGAGCTGCTGGAGTTTACGAACCGCCGTCAGGCTGCCCGCGGCACGCTGCCGCTGATGCAGGTTTCAATTTTCAATATGAGTTATATCGCAACGTGGAGGGACGACTTTGTCGGCGGCGAAGAGATGGCTTATGTCGGAAACCCGGGAATAGAGGGCAACGGGAGCGCGTTTCAGTTTGCGAATTTAGTTTCAATGTATTCCGGCAGTCAGCACAAGGACGGGGCGTGGGAGTTCATACGCGCGTTGCTTTTGCCGGAATTCCAGCTTGGTTTTGCCCTCTCCTTCCCGACGAACCTCGCGGCGTTTGACACGGTGTTAGAGCGGACGCTGCAAAGCGACGCCTTGGATGTTTCTCGGGAAGAAATTGAAGATTTGCGCCGCGTGATCGCCGGAGTGCGCGTCGCGTCGCGCCGGGACGAGGCGGTGAACGCGATCATCGAGGATGCGGCGGGAGCATATTTCGCCGGGCAAAAAAGCGCGGAGGAAACGGCGCGCGATATACAAAGCCGCGTGTCGATCTACGTCAGCGAGCAGCGCTGACGCGGTGGCGGCATCATATCCTCCGCAGCGCCCAGACGGTGAGCAGATCGACGCATTCGCCGTAAGAGCGCATACCGTCGTCCTGTCCGTTTGCCCTGAGGTACGCATCGTAGGTCTCGTTCACGGCGTCCGCGAACGCCGCGACGGCGGGTGCCTCTGCGTTTTTTTCCTCTATTTCAAACCAATAGCTCCGGCTGTCGTCCAAATCGCGGACTACGTACTCGCCGTACCCCGCGGTAATATCCGCGAATGCGTAAATGTCCGCCTCCGCGAGCGCGCCGCCGAGATAGCTGACGGCGGCGAGGCAGCCCGAGTATTCATAAACCGTGACGTTTGAGGTCAGACAGGCGGCGACTGCGAAAAAGTTTGCCTCGTCCTCACGCGCGGCTCCGCGGGAATGCGCCAGCTCGTGCGCCGCCGTGAACGGGAGAAACGCGCGCGGGGAGTGGACGTTTATGTTGGCCTCCCCCGTCAGCGCGAAATATATGCCGGTGAAACGGGTGCGGCTCATAAGCTCGGAATACAGCATTTTCTTAGGTCTCGCGCGCGAGGCCGAAAGGCGCGGGAATTCGAGCTCCGTATCGCCGTAGACGAGCTCGGACAGCGTTATGATATCGTCGATGCTCTCGGCAAAGCGTCCGTCCCCGTCCCGCTTGACGGAGCCGGACAGCGAATTTGCGCGGTCACGAAAAAACGTCAGCGCCGAGGCTATCTCCTCCGCCGATATATTGCGGCGCTCTAAAGCATCCGTATACGTCGGCTGAGCGTAATATCCCGGCAGAAACGCCCAGATGAAAATCGCCGCGCCGTAAGCTATGACGACGACGAACGCGCCCAGCCTGCGCAGCGCGCGGAAAACGCCGCGGCGCCTGAAAAGCGCAACGATAAGCGCGATAAGCAGCGCCGCGAGCAGCAGCGCAAGCGCCGTCCCCGCCGTTTCCATAAGCGAAAACGGCAGATATGAGGTCAGATGCCCCGCCGCGAAGCGCCATACCGAGGCTATGCGCCGCCAGGCAAAATCCATAACGGACAATGTGCCGCGCAGTATGTAAAACGCCGCCGCGAGCAGCGCGGGCGGCAGCAGCAGTATGATAAACCGGCGCATTTGGGAAACGCCTCCTTTTTATTGCTCGCGAATTTCCGGAGCTGTTCCTTCACAAGACCGCAGTATACATCATATTTCCACCGGGCGCAAGCGGTTTTTACTGGGGCCGCGGCGAAATAAATTATCTCATAATTTACGCTTGACAGGCGGCGAGGCAGGGAGTATAATTAAAACACATCAGCAAACTAAGTTTTACATAAAAAAGGAGACAACTCTAATGAAACGCCAAATCACGACCACAAGCAAGCTCATATTCGCAACCATTCTCGCGCTCTCGCTGCTGCTCTCCGCCGCCGGCTGCGCGGCCTCCGGAAACGCGGGAACGCCCTCGGCAACGCCCGGCGATTCCCCCGTTCCCGACGTGTCCGGCGACGCCCTGACGGAAGACCCGGCGGACGATAACGCCGCGTTCCTCGCGGAGCCGGCGTCCGCCCGCGTCATAAACATCGGCTATGACGGCGGGCTCTGCCAAGGCGTTATCGCCGTGGCGCAGTCCAAGGGCTTCTTCGCGGACGAAGGGCTCAATACACAGCTCGTAAAATCCGAAAACGCCCGGGACGCGATAGCGGGCGGCAAAATCGACACCTCGGCGGGGATGATCGCCGTGTGGCTCAAGCCGATCTCAAACGGCGTGGATATAGTGTTCACAGTCGGGCTGCACACGGGCTGCACCTCCGCGGTCGTGCTCGCCGACAGCGGCATAACCTCGTTCGCCGACGTAAAAGGCGAAACGATAGCGATAACCTCCGGGATCGGCGGACAGAATCAAAACATCGCGTTCCGCTTTTTAGCGCACGACGGGCTGGATCAGAACGACTATAAGTGGGCTGATTTCCCCGGCGATCAGGCGCTTGCCGTACTGGAGCGCGGAGAGGCGAAGGTTTTCGTCGGGCCCGACCAGCTCATCGAAAAATGGGTGCAGGACGGCTCCGTAGAACGCATACGCTCGCTCGACTTCGACGAGGATTTCAAGGACGAGGCCTGCTGCGCGATGGGCATCTCAGGCGCGTTTTTCGCCGAAAACCCGATCACGAGCGAAAAAATCTCCCGCGCCGTATACAAAGCGTCACAATGGCTGCAGGAGAGCGACGAGAACAAGGCTGAGGCGGCGCAGCTCCTGCTCGACGAGGGACATATCAGCGGCTCAGCCGAATACGCGCTTGACCTGCTCAAGCTCTACCGCTTCGGCCTGTCGAACGAGCTGACCGAAAAATCGCTTTACGACAGCGTTGACGAATACAAGCAGCTCGGCATTTTGTCCGAGACGATAGACGCGGACCAGCTCAAAGCTCAGATATGGAAGCCGCTGGACTATGCCCAATAAAAGCATAACCGCGTGGGAGTTACATCAGCTTGAAAGCGCGCCGAAGTCTAAGCTTCGGCGCGCGGCTGACCGCGCCGCGACGTTTCTTCCGATAATACTGATCGGCGCGCTGATAGCGGAATACAAGCTTATCCCAAACTTTCCGAAATACGCCGCCAACCCGATAGCATACCCCATATCGAATTTATACGTCTATCTCGCCTCAGCGTTCGGCGCGGCGCTGCTGGCGTACTTTATCGTCTCGCTCGCGTCAAGAAAAGCGCACGAAAAGCTTTTGCGCAAAACGCCGCTTTACTGCGCGCTTATGATATTGCTTATAGCGTATGACTGCGTAACGCTGAAAACCGGAAAACTGAAAATGCCCTATTTCCCGTGGGCGGACAGGATACTGCTCGCGATATACGACGACAGGCTGATGCTGCTGGACTGCATATCAAATTCCCTGAAGCTGCTTTTCTCCGGGTACCTGATCGGCTCCGCCGCCGGGCTTATAACGGGCGTCGCCGCGGGCTGGAGCCGCCGCGCAAACTATTGGGTGCTTCCGCTTATCAAGCTTTTAGGGCCGATCCCGTCCACGACTTGGATATCGATCATTTTAGTCGTCGCGAGCTCTCTATTCGGCGGCTCGGTGTTTATGATCGCGCTGGGGGTGTGGTATCCCGTCACTATGGCGTCGCTCAACGGGGTGAGCGGCGTTCAGCGCGGCAATTACGAGGCGGCGCGCACGTTCGGGCTCGGCAGCGTTCAGCTTGTGTTCAAAGTCGCGGTGCCCGCGGCAATGCCGAGTATTTTCAACGGGCTGACGCAGGGGATGAGTGTCGCCTGCACGGCGCTTATGGTCGCCGAAATGCTCGGCGTGGAAAGCGGGCTCGGCTGGTATATCAACTGGCAGCGCGGCTGGGCGGAATTCGCCAAGATGTACGCCGCCGTCATTGTCATCTGCCTGACGTTCACGGCGGTCAATCTCGCCTTGACGCTTGTAAAGCGCCGCGTGCTGCGGTATCAGGAGGACTGGAAATGAGTTCTGAGATCACGCTCAATAAAGTCGGAAAAATATTCGCGCGGGCGGACACAAACGGCACGATGACCGCGCTGGAGGACGTGAGCCTTGACATCGCCCCCGGCGAATTCGTCTCCCTGCT
>JAISAA010000002.1 GCA_031266955.1 Oscillospiraceae bacterium
ATATTTGAAAGGAACTCGCTCTTGGCGCGGTTTGCAGTCTCCGCCAACCCTTTTGCGGTGACGAGCGCTTCATTCAAGCCGTTCAGGTTTTCGTTTTTTTCCTCCAGCTCATGCGCATAGTTCTGCAGGTCTGTAATAAGGCCGTTGATTTTTTCGGTCATCACCTTAAAGGCTCTTGACAGGGCGCCGATCTCGTTGTTACCGCGGATCAGCGGTACTTCAGCTTCAAAATTCCCTTCGCCGAAGGTTTTTGCGGTGTTTGCCAGTATGAGTATCGGCTTCGTGCTGCTTTCTACGATCAAATAGAGGAAAATCGCTATCACGCACACCGCGATTACGGACACGACTATCGCGTAATTCCAGATGCTGGCGGCGTTTTCGAGGATCGCGTCCATAGGTATACTGACCGCGACGGACCAGGGGTTTGTGACCTCGCTGAACTGGATCGGCATATATACCGTATAGAAATCCCTGCCGCTTAAAATGTACATTTCGCCGTTCTTGATAGCGGCGCGCACGGCGTCCGCGTCCTGCGTCACGGTTTCCGATAAGTCCAAGCCGAGGTACCGGCTGTCCGGATGCGCCACAATACTGCCTGAATTTGAAAAAATCTCCGTATATCCGCCCTGCGCGCGCATATCCTCCCGCGAAACCATCTCTTGCAGCTTATCCAAAACGATATCGGGGGATATGATACCGATAAATTTTCCGTCGTGGGTGATGGGGAACACAAAGCTGGCGAGCATGACCTCCGTATCCTGCAACGGATACAGATATGGGTCTGTAATATATTCGTGCAGCGTTTCCTTCGGGACGATGTACCAATCCTCGGGATCGATGCTGGGCAAATATTCGGCCTCAATATTTGTGCCGAGCTTATTCCAATACGGCGCGTAACGCCCCGTCTCGTCGTACAGCGGCTCTTGCCCGGTGTACTCCGCGTCTTTTCCGTCGAGCGCGTCCGGTTCGTAGGCGATGCAAAACGCGGTTATGTACTCCTTTTGCACCAGCGCGTTTTTCAAAATATCGTTCATCATCTGCCGGTCGGTCAAATCGTGATCCTTCAGCGTCCCGAACACCGTCGCGAGCGTCTCCGCCGTTATTCTGGCACCCTGCAGCTCCGCCTTTATCTCGTTCTTATATCTCTCCGCCGACTCCTCCGCTAAATTGAACGCGTCCTTCTTCGCCAGCGCGATGCTCCTGCCGGACACGATCCACGAGACCATCAGCAGGGACACGACGACGACCGCTGTGACAAGAAGGAATATCTTTGCTTTCAAATTCAGGTTCTTAAACATGGTTGCCCTCCAAAATTTACTGTGCTTATACCACCGATTTCTTATCTAATCTGCCCGCTGCCGTGGACAACGTATTTCAGGCTTGTAAGCTGTTCGACGCCCATAGGCCCGCGCGCGTGAGTTTTCTGCGTCGAGATGCCTATTTCCGCGCCGAGGCCGAATTCCCCGCCGTCGGTGAAGCGCGTGGACGCGTTGACGTACACCGCCGCCGCGTCGATTTCGTCCGTGAAGCGGCTTGCCGCCGCATAGCTGTCGGTTATTATTGCCTCCGAGTGCCCGGAGCCGTATTTTGCGATGTGCTCTATCGCCTCGCCGACGCCGGAGACCACCTTTACCGCGAGGATATAATCCAAAAATTCGGTTCCCCAGTCTGTCTCACTCGCCGCCGATATCTCGGGGAGTATCTTACGCGTTTCGGGGCAGCCGCGCAGCTCCGTATTTTTCGTATCGAGCAGTTTTTTTGCCTTCGGCAAAAATTCAGCCGCGATTTCCGCGTCCACAAGCAGAGTCTCGGCGGCGTTGCAGACGGAGGGGCGCGAGCATTTGGCGTTAAAAATAATACCGGCGGCTTTGTCTAAATCCGCCGTCTTTTCGACGTAGACGTGGCAGTTGCCGACGCCCGTCTGCACGACGGGCACCTTCGCGTTTTCGCAGACGTATTTTATCAGCCCGGCGCCGCCGCGCGGGATCAGCAGGTCTACTGTACCCGTCAACTCCATAAGCTCACCGACGCTCTCGCGCGATGTGTCCGCGACGAGCGAAATTGCGTCCTCCGGCAGACCGGACTCCCGCAGCGCCCGGCGCATCGTCTCGACGAGCGCGGAGTTTGAGTTGTGCGCCTCTTTACCGCCGCGCAGGATGACCGCGTTTCCGGATTTCAGGCACAGCGCGGCGGCGTCCGCCGTCACATTCGGCCTCGCCTCGTAAATTATCGCAACGACGCCGAGCGGTACGCGCCGGGCGCTTATCCGCAGGCCGTTCGGACGCGAGCTCTCGCCGTCGGAGCGCCCCAGCGGGTCCGGCAGCGCCGCGATGTCCAATATGCCGCGGGCGACGCCTTTTACACGATCCTCCGTCAGCAGCAGCCTGTCAAGCAACGCCGCGCGCATCCCGTTTTCGCGCGCGAGCGCGAAGTCCCGGGCGTTTGCCTCAAGGATCGCCGCTGTGTCCGCGAGCAGGGCCTCGGCGATAGCCGAAAGCGCCCCGTCGCGCGCCGCCGCGCCGAGCTTCGCGAGCTCGCGCGCCGCCTTTTTTGCCCGTTCCCCTTGCAGTGCGATTGCCGATCCCATATTTGACCGCTCCTTGTTTTTTAATTTTTTATATTCCGGCTTTTAAGTCTTTACAGCCTGCGCCGGAACAGCGTCCCGACTTTTTCTCCAGCCGCCGCCGCGTAAATATTCCGCGGGTCGGCGCCGTGCGTCACTATCACGTCGATGCCGGCGGCGACGGCGATGCGCGCCGCGGCGACCTTCGTCGCCATACCGCCGGTGCCGAGCGCGCTGCCGGCGCCGCCCGCCATAGCCTCGATCCGCGCGTCGATCTCCTCTACTATCGGAATCAGCTTCACCGACGCGTCGCGCCTCGGGTCCCCGTCAAAAAGCCCGTCGGAATCGGACAGGATAACGAGCATATCCGCCCCGATCAGCGTCGCGACGATGGCGGACAGCGTGTCGTTATCCCCGAAAACGTGGTGCTCGGACTCTATTTCCTCAAACGCCACGGAGTCATTTTCGTTTACTATAGGTATTACGCCGAGCGAGAGCAGCGTCTCGAAGGTCCCGAGCAGATTTTGGCGGCCCGCGGGCCGCTCGACGTCGTCCTTCGTCAGAAGTATCTGTCCGACGGTCGCGCCGTACTCTCCGAAAAACTTATCGAATATATGCAAAAGCTCGCACTGCCCGACGGCGGCGACGGCCTGCGTCAGCCTGAGCTCCCGGGGGCGCTCCGGTAGATTCAGCCTACCGACGCCCGCGCCGATCGCCCCGGAGGACACGAGCACGACCTCGTTCCCCGCGTTTTTCACGTCGGCAAGCGCGCGCGCCAGACCCTCGATATTGCGGAAATTCAGGCCCTTTCCCGCGTGGCACAGCGTCGAGGTTCCGACCTTGAACACGATCCTCTTTTTTGACATAGCAGAGCCCTCCATCACCAGACGACCGTCGCGAAATAGTCTTCCGCGGTCTCGGCTCTCCGGATCAGCTCAAAGGAGCCGTCGGCGCGCAGCAATATCTCTCCCGAGCGCAGCTTGCCGTTGTAGTTGTAGCCCATACTCCGCCCGTGCGCGCCCGTGTCGTGGATCACGAGCAGATCCCCGACGTCTATTTTCGGCAGGGCGCGGTCTACGGCGAATTTATCGTTGTTTTCGCAAAGCGAGCCCGTGACGTCGTATGTATGATCCGCCGGAGCGCCTGATTTGTCGATGCCGTCCCGCCCCATCACGGTGATGTGATGATACGCGCCGTACAGCGCCGGGCGCATAAGGTCGCACGCGCAGGCATCAACGCCGATATACTCCTTATATATATGCTTCTCGCGTATAGCTCTTGTGACGAGACAGCCGTAGGGCGCGAGCATAAAACGCCCCATCTCCGTGAAAATCGCGATGTCGTCCATTCCCGCGGGGCCGAGTATCTCCTCGTAAACGCGGCGCACGCCCTCGCCGATGACCATTATGTCGTTGGGCTGCTGCTCCGGCAGATACGGCACCCCGACTCCGCCCGAAAGATTTATAAACGTGATATTCGCGCCGACGGCGCGCTTTAAGTCCACGGCAAGGCGGAAAAGCTGAGCCGCGAGCACCGGATAATAGTCGTTTGAGACGGTGTTCGACGCCAAAAACGCGTGCAGCCCGAATTCCTCCGCGCCCAAGGCCTTCAGCTCGCGGAACGCCTCGAATATCTGCTCCCGCGTCATTCCGTACTTCGCGTCGCCCGGATTGTCCATAATTTTATTCGCGATCTCGAACGCCCCGCCCGGATTGAAGCGGCAGCATATTTTTTTCGGTATGCCCGTCAGCGACCGCAGCGCGGCGATATGCGTTACGTCGTCGAGATTTATTATGGCGCCGAGCTGCGCGGCTTTTACGAATTCCTCGTCCGGCGTGTCGTTGGACGAAAACATAACGTCCCCGCCCTTGAAGCCGCATTTTTCGCTCATAATAAGCTCCGTCATTGACGCGCAGTCTACGCCGCAGCCGTGTTTTTGCAGAAGCTTTAGTATGGCCGGCGTCGGCGTCGCCTTGACCGCGAAATACTCGCGGAAGCCGGCGTTCCACGAAAACGCCGCTTTTAAGCGCTCGGCGTTTTCCTCGATCCCGCGCTCGTCATAGAGGTGAAACGGCGTAGGATGCCGCTCTGTTATCTCTTGCAGCTTGCTTAGCGTGACAAATGTTTTTTTCATAGCAATGTATGTTCCTTTCGCATCTTCTGGCGAAAAACTTATAGAAAAAGACCTCTCCCGTGGGCGAGGTCTCGGAGCTTTGGAGGCGACACCCGGACTTGAACCGGGGATGAGGGTTTTGCAGACCCTGGCCTTACCACTTGGCTATGTCGCCGCGGCAATCCGCTCACCGTTGCGTTATGACTTTCGTACCATTTGTATTGCCGTGTCTGTACTGCTTACGGCTTACGCGTGACCATTGTACTGCCGTGTCCTTTGACACTGGAGCGGGCGACGAGGCTCGAACTCGCTACCTCCACCTTGGCAAGGTGGCGCTCTACCGGATGAGCTACGCCCGCGTTTGCCGGGATTTCCGGGATGGGATGCGCTTTGATGTTCTCCCCCGCGGCTGTTTCGGGGGAAATGGTGCCTCCGGTCGGAATCGAACCAACGACACGCGGATTTTCAGTCCGCTGCTCTACCAACTGAGCTACAGAGGCGTCGGCGGAGCGTTTTGCGCTCCGTTTCGTCCGCCCGCGGCGGGGACTTGCTTTGCGGATAATACCGCAGCTTCGGGGAAAATGGCGACCCAGAACGGGCTCGAACCGTCGACCTCCAGCGTGACAGGCTGGCGTTCTAACCAACTGAACTACTGGGCCTCGCCGGAGCTGTTACGCTCCTTGGTGGGAACAACAGGACTCGAACCTGTGACCCCCTGCGTGTAAAGCAGGTGCTCTAACCGGCTGAGCTATGCTCCCGCGCTTTTTCAGCGGCGAGGGGTATTATACTAAATGATTTTTCGCTTGTCAACCACAATTTTTAATTAACCGAAATTTTTTTAATTTCCGCCGGAGAAAACGTATACACCGCGTCGCAAAAGCGGCACGTTACCTCGACGTCCTCCCCCTTCGCGATAATATCCTCGCGCTCTTTTTTGCCTATCCCGGCGAGCGCCGAGGCGACGCGCTCACGGCTGCACCCGCATTTGTATTCCACGGCGTCGCGGCTCAATATTTTCGGCTCGAGCCCGCGCATAACGCGGGAAATAAGCTCCTCCGCGCTCCCGCCGTCCAGCACGGACGTGACGTAGCCCGTCTCCGCGATATTGCGCTCGACGGCCGCGATAACGTCCTCCGGAGCGTCCGGCAGCAGCGAGACGATGTAGCCGCCCGCCGCGCGCACAATGCCGTCCCCGCCGATGAGCACGCCGAGCGCGCAAGCCGCGCCCGCCTGCTCGCTTTCGGCGAGATACGCCGTAAAATCCTCCGCTATCTCGCCGCTTACAAGCGCCGTCGAACCGGAATACGGCTCGTTTTCGTTGAACACAGCTCCGCCGTGTTCACTGATAACATTTGTGTCGCGCTTTCGCGCGACGGCGTCGCGGATCACAGTCAGCGTTCCGTTTTTTCCTACGGCGCGGCCAACGTCAAGCTTGCCGTCCAGGCGTATCGGCAGTTCTATTTCCGGATTCCCGGCGCAGCAGCGCACGTTGCCGAGGTTGTCCGACACCGCGATTATCGTGCCTATCGGCCCGCCTCCGTTTACGCGCACCGTGACGGAAGCGCCGTCCCTTTTCATCGCGGAGCCGAAAACGCTTGCCGCCGCCATTACTCTGCCGAGCGCCGCCGTGCACACGCGCGACGCTTTATGAATGTTTTTTGCCCGCTCCGTAAGCCCGCGCGAGGATATCGCCGCTATAGAAACAAAGCCGCCTCCTGCGACGGCGCGTATGATCTCGTCCAAATATCTTCCCCTCGCTTTATTCTGAATCGCAGCTTGAATCTTATCATAATTTTTATCGCTTTTCAAGATTTTTAACCGGCTTCAAGGCAAATAGCAGATTTTACTTGAATATAACAGCCGTATCAGGCAATTATATAATCGAAAGACGCGCCAAGCGCCGTCTTTTATAAAAAAACTCAGGAGATGAATCAAAATGGCCAAATCCTCATCGATTCTCAATCCCAGCGCGCGTGACGCGCTGAACCGCTTCAAGACGGAAGCCGCTTCCGAAGTCGGCGTGAACCTCAAGCAGGGCTACAACGGCGATATCACCGCGCGTCAGGCCGGCTCTGTCGGCGGCCAGATGGTCAAAAAGATGATCCAGGCCTACGAGAACGGCCTCCAGTAAGCGAATATCCCAAATCGCATAGGGGCCGCCGCGTTTTTCAACGAACGCGGCGGCTTCTTATTATACCCTCACGCGTCTCGGGCGGCGGCGGGCTACCTTCCCCGGCAAGCGCGCGCGGGCGCTTCTCGCGGCAAATGACAACGCCATAACGACGGGCACGGACGCCAGACATACCGCGGCGAGCATAAGCGCCGCCCGTCCGCTGAGCGCCGACATATTGAACGGCTCGCGCAGTATGACGGCGCCGAGCGCGAAGCACGCCGTCATAGACGCGGCAAGCGCTTTGCGTATCGCGTTGAACGGGCGCGACACTTTTACCAGCATAAGCAGCCCGACAAAGGCGAGAACTATCGTTGACATCGTTGATATTTCGTCCGGCGTCAGCGCGAGCTTTTCCCCGAAAACAACGACGGCAAGCACGGCCAAAAGGTCCGTAAGCCCCGCCGGCAGCGCGTTTAAGAGCACATTTGACATAAACCCGCCCTTAACGCGCGCGGCGTTCGGCTCAAGCGCGAGGACAAAGGACGGTATGCCGATAAACATCATATTGAACAGCGTGAGCTGCGACGGCGTCATAGGATAACTCAGCGCGAACAGCAGCGCGAGCAGAGTCATCGTAAAGCTGAAAATATTTTTGACGAGAAAGAGCGCCGCCGAGCGCTCTATATTATTTATCACGCGCCGCCCCTCCATAACGACCGATTTCATAGCCGAAAAATCGGAATCGAGCAGCACGAGCTGCGCGACGTGGCACGCGACGTCACTGCCCGACGC
>JAISAA010000283.1 GCA_031266955.1 Oscillospiraceae bacterium
GACCTGCCGAGCCCCGGTGATGAGGACGGCGCCGAACATTTTTGACAGCTTGCGGATCGCCTCGTCCGCGTGGCGTTTATAAAACAAAAAAAGAGCCCTCCGTTTCGGCTATTTTAACATCCGATATTATTATAGCCGGAAATCGTGATGTTTGCAATACTTTTTTCACGTCGCGCGAATGCCGGCGAAAAACGTTGAGAATCGCAACCCCCGCGCCGATAGCGGCTTGCGTCAGCGCAATATTGTGCTATAATATCCGCAGACGGTCGGGCGAAGCCCTCCCCATCTGCTCGACTGATATATCACAACGGCGCTTTGCGCCTGTGATATAATAAACTCATCCGAACCTCTGAAAGGAGCCTTTGGCCGTGAGCGACAATATTCTCGTCGTGGACGACGAGCGGGAAATCGCCGATTTAGTGGAGCTGTACTTACAAAACGAGAACTATACGGTTTTCAAATATTACACCGCGAAGCAGGCGTTAGAGTGCATCGACAAGACCCGGCTCGACCTCGCCGTATTAGACGTTATGCTGCCCAGTGAATCCGGCTCCGCCGGATTCACCAATATTATCAATACGGGCCTACGGCCCGGAGTCGCCCATTCGGGCGACGTCAAAAACGGCCTTGCCATCTGCCAAAAAATACGGGAAAAGCACACGTATCCCATCATTATGCTGACCGCGAAGGACGAGGAAACGGATAAGATCACAGGCCTGACGCTCGGCGCGGACGACTATATAACAAAGCCGTTCCGCCCGCTTGAGCTCGTGGCGCGGGTCAAGGCGCAGCTTCGCCGCTACAAAAAATACAACGGTGGAGCGGCGACGGACGACGGCGGCGTCATCGTCCATTCCGGGCTTGTCATCAATATAAACACGCACGAGGCGCTGCTGAACGAAAAGCCGCTCCAGCTCACGCCGACCGAGTTTTCCATCCTGCGCATACTCTGCGAGAACAAGGGAAACGTCGTCAGCTCAGAGCAGCTTTTTCACAAGCTGTGGGGCGGCGAATATTTCAACAAAAGCAATAACACCGTCACGGTGCATATCCGGCACCTGCGCGAAAAGATGAACGACACCGTTGACGATCCGAAATATATCAAAACCGTGTGGGGGGTCGGCTATAAAATTGAAAAGTAAAAAGCGGGGCGGGCGGGCCGATTACTCCAAAATAAAGCGCAGGCTGTATTTATATATCCTGATCGCGGTCATAGCCGCCGTCGCGTTCGTGGTGCTTTTGCGTCAGCTTTTACGCGGCGTCGCCGGGAATTTTATCGTCGAGCTCTTAATAAGAGGCTTTCACCTTGACCGCCAGGCCGCTATGAGGATATATCAATACACCGTACGGAACAACCTTGAAATCCTGATATACGCCGCGGTCGCGCTCTGCTTTTTCCTCCTGTGCCGCATTATATTTTCTAACTTTATGAGATATTTCGACGAGGTGAACGACGGCATAGACGCGCTTATTCGGGGAGGCGACGCGCAGATCGAGCTTTCCGCGGAAATGGCGTTTATGGAGCAAAAGCTGAACGCGCTGAAACGGACGCTTGAAAAACGGGAGCAGGACGCCAAGCTCGCCGAGCGGCGGAAAAACGACCTCGTCATATATCTCGCGCACGACATCAAAACGCCGCTCACCTCCGTCGTCGGCTATCTGAGCCTGCTCGACGAGGCCCCCGATATGCCGGCGGAGCAAAAGGCAAGATACGCGCATATCGCGTTAGACAAGGCCTACCGGCTCGAACGGCTCATCGACGAATTTTTTGAGATCACAAGGTACAATCTGCAAGCGATCACGCTGTCGAAAAAGGACTTTGACCTCTATTATATGCTGGTGCAAATGACGGACGAGTTTTACCCCCAGCTCTCCGCGAACGGAAAACGGGCCGCCGTCCGCGCGTCCGAAAATCTGACGATTTACGGCGACCCCGATAAATTGGCGCGGGTCTTCAACAACATATTGAAAAACGCCATAGCGTACAGCCCCGATAACAGCGTTATCGACATAACGGCGGCGATTTCGGGCGGTACGGCGACTATCGTTTTCTCAAACGCCGGGAGTATCCCGAAGGATAAGCTCGCCTCAATATTCGATAAATTTTATCGGTTAGACTCCGCGCGCTCCTCCGATACCGGCGGCGCGGGGCTCGGCCTTGCCATCGCGAAAGAAATCGTCGTCTCGCACGGCGGGCGCATCTACGCCGACAGCGACGGGAAGCAAACCTCGTTCACGGTGGAGCTTCCCGTCGCGCCATAGGTGCGCCGCGCGCGCACAGTGGAGTTCCTCGCCGCGCCATAGGTGCGACGCGCGCGCAGTGGAGTTCCCCCGTCGCGCCTTCGGCGCGTAACCCCGTGCGCGCACGCACGTACAATTACACGCAAAAAGCGCCTCAGCGCTTTTTCGCTATGACGAGCATACTTCCGCGCTCACTGATAATATGCGTGGAGCCCCCGTCGCGCCTTCGGCGCGTAACCCGTGCGCGCACGCACATACAATCACACGCAAAAAGCGCCTCAGCGCTTTTTCGGAATGACGAGCATACTTCCGCCCGGCGGCGCGGCGTCCGGCTCCAAGCCGTTCGCGGAGAGTATAAGCTCGCGCGTGGAGCGGTGGCGCTTGGCAAGGCTCCAAAGGCTGTCCCCCGCCGAAACGCGCGATATAACGAGCGACGGGAGCGCCGCGAGATCGACGGGAGAGTCCTCGTCCGCCGACAGCGCCGATATCGCGTTGTACTCGCGTTTTTCGGTCTCGTCCACACGGATATCGACGGGTATCCGCAACTCGATAGAATTGTCGGCGGCGACGCCGTAAACGTCGCGGGAGCATTCCGCGCGGACGGAGCCGAGGCTGCCGGCGCCGACGCCCGGAACGGACGCGCCGAGCTCAAGGCTCCCCTCCGCGCGCCGCGCCGAGCCGTCTGACGCGATATACAGCGCCTCCACTTCAACCGGGCAGGCGAGAGAAAGAGAGTCGTTTTCCCGCGCGGATGTTGAGCGCGGCTCCACCGCGCTCACTGATAATATGCGCGCCGCGCTCTCGCGCGGCAAGGGCGCGCCCGGACGCGCCGAAACGCATATGACGCGCGAAGCGTCCGGCGCCGGCAGCGTGCCGCGGAGTATCGCGTTCACGGCGCGGGAGCCGAGGCTGTTTTCAAACGAAAGCGGCGTTACTGACGTTTCGAGCGCGTATTTCGAGCAGTACGCGTCGCGGATAAACCGTATGGTACGCTTTGAACGCGCGACGCACTGCGCGGCGACGCGTATTTCCGCCGCGACGCGGCGTGTTTCGGCGCCGGGAGTATTTCCGGCGTCTATGCGCGCGGAGGTGAGAAGCGGGATAAGCTCAAATTCGCTGTCGGCGCCGGCGTTTTCAAGCTCAAGTATCTGCGAAAACTCCGTCTCAAACGCGCACGGGACGATGTCAGAGCCGTCAGGCGGCGCGTACAGCAGCGAAACGTATGCCGCGCCCTTGAAAATGAGCTTGCTTCCGACGACGCGCGCGTCCCCCGGCGCAAGCGCGACGTTTGATTTCAGCAGCTCGCCGACGGGCGGCTGCGACGCCGGTATCTGATACTCGTCGTTGACCGTGAACGTCTTTTCGAGTATATCGACGGGCAGATTCACCTCGTCCTCGAAGTAAAGCAGCTCCGCGATATTCTCGTTCCCCGGGCTGACGCCCGCCGGTATCTCGAGCTCCGTATCGAGATAGCAGCTTATCTCGGCGAAAACCGCGGCGCGCACCGACAGCTTGCGCGGATTGAGCGCCGAGGCCGAGACCGAGCGCGGCTCCACGCGCGCCGTCACGCGGCATTCCGGCGTGATTCTCGGATTTTCCGCCGAGACCGTAAACGGCAGCTCCGCGTTCACGCGGCGCGCCCCGCCCCCGCCGTCCGGTATATATATGACGGATACTGCCGCCGCGCCGGAAACGAGCACGCGCCCGTCCGCGGTGTCCTTCGAGCGCACCGTGAGCTCCGCATCGGCGCCGACGATCCGCAGTATATCCGGCAGCGCGTCGGGGACTATGACCTCCGCCGTTTCCTCCGCCGCGCGCGTCTCGCGCAGCACGCGTTCGGCGAAGCGCAGCTTCTCTCGGGTCATTGATATTTCCATATAAACCGTCCACTCCTTATTGTGATAATGATCGTGATCGCGATCTCTCGCATAGGAATTGTATGAGGACGGGCGGTGAGCTATGACGGACGCGCGGAATTTTTGCGAAAAAACCGGCGCCGCCCGCTTCTGCGGGCGGACGTTTGATTGATGTGCGGGCGCATACGGGGAGCGCGGCATTTGCCGCGATGCTTTTTGCGCCTGCGCGGCGCGGCGCCCCATTTCTTTGCGGAAAGAAATGAGGGAAAGAACCGCCAAAGGAGGTGTCCTTTGGAATCCTCTGAATCGCGGGGGCTTACGGGGGTTGTTTGCAGTTGGCGGGCGCGGCGCTGTCATTTGCGGGCTTTTTCGGGGGGCGTGGTGCGGTGGCGCTCTGCGTCCACACGCGAATCGCAATGTTCCGCTGCCGCTGGGTTGTGCGCGAGGGACAACCCCCGCCCCTGCGGGGCACCCCCTTCTCAGAAGGGGGCATTTTTTGGTGGCGTCTCAAGCCCCCTTCGTTGAACTCAGTTCCGCTGAGTTCACAGATAATATCCGTGCCGCGCTCGCGCGCGGCAAAGAAGGGGGTGGCGCGCAGCGCCGGGGGTTGTGTCCCGCGTCCCGCGTCCTACGTCCCGGGGGAATCCAAAGGGGGGCGCGCCGCCCCCCTTTGTGTCGTTTCAAGGTGAGGGGTCCAGGGGAGAGGAAAATCGAAATCCCTCTCCCCTGGTCGTTCTTTCGCCCCTTTCTTTCGATAAAGAAAGGGGACGCCCGCCGCGCAGGCGAAATGGGCAGTCAAAAAGCCTTTGCAAAAAACCACTGTCGCGCGGCGCGCGACAACGAAACAGAGCGTTTGGGGCGGGCAAAAAACCTCATTTCAAATAATAATCCCTGCCATAGCTATAGGCCTCCTCGCGGATCCAACGATTGGCCTCATCGAGAGAATCATCCCCATAGCGCGCCATCAGCGATCCGAAAAAGG
>JAISAA010000074.1 GCA_031266955.1 Oscillospiraceae bacterium
CGCCCCCGCAAGCAGCACCGCTGTCACGGCGACGCCCACCGCCAGCCCGCGAAGCTCCGCCGCCGGCATTCCCGACGCGATAGTCCCCGATGAAAAACCGGTGCCGGCGCCTGCCGGACGGACACGCCTGCCTTGTCGCATAAAAAAGCCCTCCCCTTTGATTTACCGTATCGAAAGCGCTGTTGCTTTCGGTATACGTTATTCGGAGGGAGGGCTTTTTATGCTTGTGATTAAACGTGCGTGCGCGCACGGGGAACGCCGCATTCGCGGCGGAGCGTTCCCCCGTCCGTAGGGGCCGACGCCCTCGGCGGCCCGCCGTTCCGCGTCCCGTAGGGGCGAACTGTGTTCGCCCGGGTTTCCTTGGTTGGAGTATCCCTGCAAATTACCGTCGGCGTAATATATGACGGCAGTACGTTCCAATGGGAGGTTGAAGGATTTTAACGCCAACATCCGGGATAAAAATTATAAATATGTGTCACGCGCCCGCGAAGCCGGGGAACATTTCGGCAAACTCCGCCTTGACCGCCTCAATGCGCCTGATACCTTTAGCGCCGATATTGTCGAATACCTCTGCAAGCTCCGGGACGGCGTTTGTGACGAGCTCCGGAGCTTGCAACTCGTTGTCGCCCGAATGGGCGACTCCGGGCCGTAGGCCCGTATTGATAATATTGGTGAATCCGGCGGAGCCGGATTCAATGACCGGCAGGACGGTTATATCGTAAGCGCCGCGCGGGTTCGTGAACTTGACCCATACCGGTGTGAGGCCGACCGAGTCAAGCGCAGCTTTTCCGCCGTCGGTCTTGCTGAACCCGAGATTTACGATCATACCGTAGTCTCGCGGCGCGGTGCGTTGCGAGCTGACGAAATTGCCGAGAGAGTAGGCTACGAAGCAACGGCGCTCGGTACCGTCGTCGTCCGTGACCGTTACGAATTCGACCGGCTGCAAGACGTGCGGATGCGATGCTAAAACGATATCGGCGCCCGCCAGCAGCATTTTTCGGATATTGTCCTTGAATATTTCGCGCGTGGACGTTTCGTACTCCGCGCCCATATGCGGCATTACGATCACGAAATCCGGGTTCAGCGCTTTTGCTTTTGCGATGTCGTCCGCGATTTTACCGTCGTCCGTTATATTTACACTCCACGGCATATCGGGCGGTATCGGATTGCCGTTTGTGCCGTAGGTGTAGGACAGTATCGCGAAGGTGATACCGTTCACGTCGATAACGGTGATGTTTTCGCTGTCGCTCTCAGCCGCGTATGTGCCGGTGTGACGGAGTCCGAGCTCGTCTAACACCTCTAACGTATGTATGAGCCCCTCTTTGCCGTAGTCCAGCGAGTGATTGTTGACGGTCGTCACAAAATCAAAGCCCGCGTCCTTGATCGCCTCCGCGAACGATTGCGGAGAAGCGAAATACGGAAAGTCACTCGGCTTGTTCCCGGGCAGCGTTATTGTAGTCTCAAAATTGCCGACGGCGTAGTCGGCGGCGGAGATATACGGAGCGATATACTTGAACATATAGCTGAAGTCATACGTTTCTCCGCCGCCCTTGGCGAGCGCGTCCGCATACTGCGCTTTGTGACACATCAGATCGCCGACGACAGCCAGCGTAGCGGAATGCACGGCCGGTGTGACGGCGGGCGAAGGCTCCGCCCGCGGGCTGAAGCCCCAGCCGTTCCACTCATATGTGTACCCGGTCGAAGCCGTCTTGCCGTAGTCGCCGGTATATGAGCCCTCCTGTGTTATCAGCAGCGTTCCGGATAAAACGGGCGTCCGTTCGCCGCCCGCGTCCAGCTCGAACGAGTAGATCGGGCGGGGCAGGGTCGAGGAGCACCAGAGCGGCTTTACTCTGTCGTCCTTGACGGAGTAAACGTACAAATGGCAGCGGACGGAGGCGTCGTCATTCGTCATTCTCGCCGGGTGCTCGGCGCCGAAGCGGTAGGATTTCCAGACGACAAACGTCACGTCCGATATCCGGTCGCGGTTGACGTCGCCGAGCCTGAAGGAGTCCACGTACCACTCTTCGTTCGAGCTCCAGACCTCGGTCTCGTCCGCGCCGGTGATGCGCAGCCGCCCGTTTTCCGCCGTAAAGTCATAGCCGCCGGCGCTTTCGCTCATAGCCTCGGCGGGCGCGGCTTCGCGCAGCGCGAGAAAATCGCGGAATTCATCCGTAAGCTCCGCGTCCGTCGCGGCGGTTTGCGGCGGCGCCGCGCCGACGGCGCAGGCCGCCGCCGTGCAGCACGCCGCCGCGGACAGCAGCGCGAGCAGCGTTTTTATCTTCATTTTCTCAGTAACCGTACCGCGTTTCGCCGACGTCACATATGAAGCCTTGCTTCCATTCGGCGATGGCGGGCAGGTCGTTCAGGTTCATTCTTTCGTGCCACTGCTCATCCGTGACGCGCTCGCTGATCGGGACCGTAAACTCATACTGCGAGAAGACCGTGCCGCTTGCCAGCACCAATTTGCCGTCGCGCGGGAACACGACGAATATCGTTTTGGCAAAGCCGATGGCTTCCTCCAACACAAAGCCGCGGAGATCAGTCGCGACGTCCGCGACCACGCCGCAGGGATGCTGATTGAGATAGCTCGCGGCTGAAAAAGACCCATAATCAGTCTGCCACAGCTCGTCGTGCTTGGAGGTGTCCCAGATATGCTCCAATTCAATGCCGTATGTGCGTATAAGCTCATAGTCGGCGTCTGAAAGCGGAATGTTTTCAAGCTCTTTTTCGGCGATTTCGGTCAGCCGCGCGGAAAGCTCATACAATACGCCTAACGCTTCGTCCGCCTCATCGGTCAGCAGACCGCGATCACGCAAGCCCGTTTTTGTCTGCTTGACAAGCGCGGCGAGTCTGCCGAAGACCGTGGGAGCGGGCTCTACATAGCCTCGGTCGTCGGGCGGCTCCGGCGGGTCATCTCCGTTGCCCCCTTCCGCCGCCGGCTGCTTTGCGTAGAGCAGCGTGTCGTGCTTCAGCTCGGTCCAACTGCCTTGGAAGGTGTTCAGCTCCTTTTGCGTCCACGCGGGGCTTTGCATAAACATCGGGTACCCCGCGCCGTCCGTCGCGTCGGTGTACGGGAGCAGCATATACATCCACGACCGGTACAGGTTTGACGTCCACGTTTCTTGCGGAGTTTCAGCGATTTCCGCCCGCAGCTTCGCCATTTGCGCGGAATACTCGGGGAATGCTCTTACGTCGTCCTCAAGCAGCTTAAGAGCGGCCTCCGACCCGAACGCGGCGGGAATATCCAACGAGTCGGGCAGCATTCTGCCCGGCACGGCGACGGCTATCAGGTTCTGAAACACATAGGCATCCAGCGTAAAGCGCTGGCCCATAAAGCGGTAGCCCGGAGCCGCGGCGGCGGAGTTGATTTGCGGCGGCTCCATTTTTTCGATGATCGCGAGCGCCTGTGTAAAACGGGTCTCGTCGGCGACGCCGGCGGCGGAGCCGAGCCCGGCGCCGTACAAGTCTTTAAGCGCGTCGGCGTATTGGTAATGCGTAATATCGTCGCACTCGCCGACAAAGAAATTGGTGGGCTCGAATATGTTGAACCACAGCGCTGACAATTCGGGATCCGTCAGCGCCGAGGTTTGCAGCAGCGCGGATTTCACCTCGTCCGCGCTGCGCGAACGAAGCGTCATCTGGCCGTACCACATCATCGCCTTGAAATACGCCTGCAATTGCTCGGTCTGGTTATAGTGGCTGCGCGTGATGTACTGCGTGTAATCGGCGCGATATGCGTCGTCGCCGTCAATATCGCCGCCGAGATTGAGCACGGGCGACGCGATTACGCCCGCTTGCGCGTCGATGAGCGCCAGTTCTTGCGAAACGACGTCCGCGACCTCGCCCGGTATGCTGAAATCACTGTCAAGCAGCTTGAGCCCCACGCTGAAGAACGCCGTATTGCGCAAGGCGGCGTTCTCAAACGAGGCGCCTTTGAGTTCTTCGTACTGAGCGTATGAAGCGTCAAGCATACCGCGGCTGAGTTGTATGAGCGTGTCGTACAGCCGACTTTGCTCCAAGTCCTTCAGCACATAGTCGAACATCAGGTGGAACGTATGCACCGCCGAGTCGCTTGTGATGAAGCTTGGAACATACTCATACCGGTTCGCCTCATAGAGCTGGAAGAACTCCGCGTATGAGTATTTGTCCGAAACGGCAAAGCCGTTTTGCTCGATCAGACGAATCGCCTCGTCGGACAGCTCGTTGTCGGAATGCCAATAACCGTAGCTTGTGCTCCAGTCGCGATTGCCCGCCGAGAACT
Organism: Oscillospiraceae bacterium; assembly: GCA_031266955.1. GTDB lineage: Bacteria > Bacillota > Clostridia > Oscillospirales > Oscillospiraceae > JAIRRO01. Next base: position 4,262 of record JAISAA010000074.1, read on the forward strand.
GCGAGAAATTTTCGACGTTGCCGAGCCCCGCGCCGACCGAATAATCCGGGATCGACGGGACGCCGGAGTAAACATAGTCGTCGTAGTCCGCAAACGGCGCGGGATACGCGAGCGTGACGGCGCTTGCCGGCGTCGTGGGCGCGGCGGACGCCGGCGGCTCCGCCGACGCGGACGGCTGCGCGGGCTTTGCGCAGGACGCGAGCAGCGTAAGTATCAGCGCCAGCGTTGTTGTAAGTGATAGACTTCGTTTCAATTTTTCTTCCCCTTTTTTCGTCAAGTCATTTCTTTTTATATGATAAGCTCATCTTATGATAATTATACCATACCGGGGAATAATATACAATAAAATGCACCGGCGCCCTTGCCCCGGCGTCAGCCGGATATGTTTCTGTACAAGACGAAATCGTTCATCTGCCGCACGAAGCCAGCGTCCGTCAGCGCCTCGCGCGCTTCGGGAGAATATTCCCGCGTCGTTATACGGCGCGCGTCCGCGAACACCGCGCCCAGCGAAAACTCTCTCGCGAACGCTCGCAAAAGCGCCGCCGCGTCCGCCGCGCCGCCGAATATTTTCAGCACGGCGCCGCGCCGCTCGAACACGGCGGCGGGCAAACCGCCGCGCAGACCGACGACCGTGCCGGGCACGGCGGTAAACGCGCGGTTTTCCAAGTGCTTTAATGTTTTTCCCCATTTCAGCGCGGGATCGACGGCGGATATCCACGTTATTTCATCGCTTTCGGCGGCGAGCGCGGCGGAAACGGCGTCGTAGTCGCTTCCCCTTATGAACTGCGCGCCGCCGAGTCCGGCGATGAAATATCCGCGCCGCGCGCGTCCCGTGAGCTCCCACAGCCGCAGTATTTCCAGCGCCGCGCCCCAGTCCAGCCGCCCGCGCGCCGTTTCACGGCAGAGAATCACCTCAGAATCGAATATCCGCTCTATCCGCTCCTCGGACGTAAGCTCGCGCGGCGGACGCGCGAGCTCGAAGCGCCCGGACAGCGCCGACGCACGGGCGCGGGCGGCGCGGCGCGTCTCGGTTTGGTTCCGGGGTGGCGCGTCGGACAGCCGGCGTATCGGGGCGAAGCTGTCTGAGCGGATAAGGCTTCTTGATATCAGAGAAAATAGTGCGTCGGCCTGTGTTTGATTTGACGTGCGTGCGCGCACGGGGAGCGGCATCGCCGTCGCGATGCCGACGTCAGACGTTTCATTTGACGCGCTTGCGTGCATCGGCGGCGGCATTGCGCGCGCGAAGCTGGCGCCGCGTTTTTTCAAGAACTCCAAAAGCTCGCGCTCGTATTCGGTTATATCGTCCGGGACGGCGGGCGGCAAATCATAATCTATATCGCCGACGGAATGGAAGCTTACCTTGCCGTCGGCATAACGCCAGAACGTCTCGCCCTCGGCGAGCGCCGCTTCAAGCAGCTCGGGACGATAGCCGCGCACGCGCGCCGGCAGAATTATTTTCTCCCACATCTCGGCCGGGAGGCCGATATCGCGCATAAGAGCCAGCGCGCCGCGCGTCTGCTCCGCGGGCGGCGCGGGGACGGTTCTGCGCCGCAGTAACAGCGCGGCGTAGCGCTCCGGCGGGCGCGTTACGGCGGAGCGCCGTCTGTCCCGGACGGTCTCGCGCCGCGCGCGCTCGTATAATTCCGCGTGATAATAGATCTCGCCGCTTTTTACGGCGAGCCCGGCGGCTTCAAGTGCGCGCAAAAGCTCCGACGCTTCGTCCTCGTTCCAGAAAAAGCGCTCTGATACTTCTATAGCGTCCATTCCGCCGCGATAGCGCAGGGCCCGCCGCAGGATGTTTTGACGCGCTTCGGCGGCGTCTCGCGTATCGCTCCCGCTCCCGGGCTCAAACGCTTTTTCGTATTCCCCGGCGTGCTCGGCGGCGATCCACAGGCCGGGCTCTATGTATTTGACGCGGCCCGC
>JAISAA010000101.1 GCA_031266955.1 Oscillospiraceae bacterium
TTGGGTATAGAGACCGCAACAGGGACTATAAGCAGAAATTCCACTATGAGTGACGTTTACAGCACCGGCACTATAGCACTAACGAACAGTACCGCGCCCGGACTTATTGGCGGTTTGGCTGGTCGTGTTCAGGCAAAAACTATAAATACCCAAGGCACTAACGACACCGGCTTTAGAGTTTCTGTGTCAAACGCCTTTACGACAGTCTCAATGTCGATAACAGGCTCTAAGGCTACCTCTACCGGCGACGCGTTCGGGTCAGTCGTGAATAATGTCCAGATGAACAATGTGTATTTCAAACAGGTACATAACGCTAATGGCTACGGCGGTACATTGTCGTCAGGCACCTATACCAAACCGACAATCACCGATCTCACCGCCAAAACCGATAACGATTTCAAATCCTTGGCGACGACGCTCAACGGCGCTCGAACAAATGGCGACGCGCCGTGGACGCAGGGCAATGATCTCCCCGAACTGGACTTTTCCTCCGGCGCGGAGTCCGTATCGTCCATCGCCATCAGCAAGCCGCCGGCAAAAACGGTATACGCGTCCGGCGATACGCTCGACCTCACCGGCTTGCAAGTGACCGCAACTCTCAGCGGCGGCGGCGCGGGCGTGATAACGGGCGGCTACACGACCGATCCCGAAAACGGCGCTACGCTGACGGAAACCGGTACGACGACTGTCACCGTTACCTATCAAGGTCAAGAGGCGACGTTTGGCGTCACAGTCGGCGCGCCTCTCGCGCTCGCCGCCGAAATTGACGCGGGCGTGGGCGGCACAGTGTCGGGCGGCGGCAATTACGCCGCGGGCGCGACGGTAACGGTCAAGGCGACGCCGGACTTCGGATACGTTTTCGCCGGCTGGACGGCGGTGGGCGTGACGCTTGCGAATGACAAAGCAAACCCGCTGACGTTCGCGATGCCCGGCGGCGCGGTGACGCTCACGGCGAAATTTGACGTTCAAATGGTCCCCGTTCCGTGGGGCATTGACAACGACGCGGGCTTCGGCGGCGTCATAGTCGGCGCGGAGGGCAACAATTGCGCCGTCCGGGTGAACGAGACGGGCTACGTCATAGACACGATAAGCGTAGACGGCAAGCGCCTGAGCATCGCGGAAGGCCTGACGAGCTTCACAACGGCGGCCGCCCCCAAGCGAAGTATATTCGCGACGTTTACATACACGGTAAATTTTAATAACCCGGCTAACGGCACGCTCTCCGTTAGTCGGGGCGCGGAAACCCTGACGAGTGGAAGCATTGTTCGCGGCGGCGAAATCCTGACTGTAACATTCTCGGCGGCAAGCGGCTATGAATTGGATCGGACGGCCACGCTCACGCCGGGCCTAACGCACATCGGCGGCGACGAGTATAAGGTTACAGCGCCAAAAGGCGTAGTCCCGGCAATAACGGCGGAATTTAAGGTGATAAGCTATCAGGGCGGCATCCCCACAGACCCCGCAGCAACAACGCCGTCAAATACGGATACCGGAACCGCCGTAGGGGGCGGTGTCCACACCGCCCCGTCCCCCGAAAGCACACCGTCCGTAGTAGCGACCGAAACAGTAGAAATCAAAGCGGCGGTAGACGCCGCAACAGGCAAGGCGACGGCTGAGGTGACGTCCGAAAGCGCGGCGTCGGTCATCGCGGACGCCAAGAAAGCAGTCGAGGAAGCCAAGGCGGGCGGCAAAACAAACGTCGTCGCGGAGCTCGTCATAGCGGCGAAGGCCGAAGCTGCGCAGACCGTCAAGGCCTCCGAGATCGGCATTGCCGCCGAGGTGCTGCAAGCCATAGCGGACGCCGGGGATATCATTTTGACGGTGGAATCCGATGTGTCAACAGTTACGCTCGACGCGGCGGCGCTCACAGAGCTCGCCTCCGGGCTCGCGTCCGGCGACACCGTGACGCTGACAGCCGAAAGCGTTGACGGCGCCGAAGCGCTGAACGAGCGCCAGCAAGCGGCGGCGGGCGGCAACCCCGTGCTCGAGCTGAATATCACGGCCGGCGGCGCGGCGATAACCACCTTCGGCGGCGCGGTGACGGTACAAGTCCCCTACGCCCCGAAAGCCGAAACAGCCGCGGAGGACTACGACCTTCTGACCGTCTACCACCTCGCCGCCGACGGCAACATAACGGAAATGAAAGGCGCTCGCTACAACGCCGCAACGGGCAAAATAACCTTCGTCACAAATCATTTCAGCAAATTCTTCATCAGCGAATGGATAAACCCGTTCAATGATATCGCAAAAGGCGAATGGTACTACAAAGCCGCCCGCTACGCCTACTCAAACGCCCTCATAACCGGCGTAACGGACACCACCTTCGCCCCGCAATCCACCCTTACGCGCGCAATGCTCGCGACGATCCTCTACCGGAACGCCGTCGTAGGGGACGGTGTCCACACCGTCCCGCCATTCACCGATGTCCCGGCGGGACAATGGTACACGGATGCAATAGCGTGGGCCTCGTCCAACAACCTCATAACCGGCACCGGCAACAACAAATTCGCCCCGAATGACCCGATCACCCGCGAGCAATTTGCAACACTGCTCTATCGGTATACGCAATTGTCCGACGCCGGGAACGGGACGCCGAGGGCGGCGTCCCCTACGGACGCGAACCTCTCCGCCTACACCGACGCGGAAAACATATCCGGCTGGGCGCGTGACGGGATGTCGTGGGCATACGCCAACGGCCTCATAACCGGCCGCACGCCGACAACGCTCGCGCCCCAAATCCCCGCGACCCGCGCGGAGGCCGCAATGCTCCTGCAACGGTATTTAGAACCCATAGCGTAAAACGCAACGCACCCCCCACGTGTAGGGGCACCCCCCACGTGTAGGGGCACGGCATGCCGTGCCCCTACGGGGCCACGGTGACGCGGCGTGCAACCACAATAACGCGCCCCCACGGGGCCGCAACAACGCACCGCACACCCGCAACACGCGCCCCCACGGGACAACGCGATCCCCCGTAGGGGACGCCGCCCTCGGCGTCCCGCCGTACCCCCGTCCATTCCCCTCCCGCGGGGCGTAAATAGCACACGCAGGGCGCGGATTTTCCGCGCCCTGCGTGTGCTATTTGAAATCAGGCATCCGCGCTTATCCGCTCCCGCTTTTTGGCGCGTCTTGACAATTAGCGCACAACGATGTAATATGATGTAATATTATGGCTTACGGACCAAATCGGAGTGAGATGAAAAATGTACACAGACAAATCGTTGGATAAATACGGCATCCTCAAGAGGTATTTCGGCCACTCGGCCTTTCGCGACGGGCAGACGGAGCTTATTGACGCCGTGCTCGGCGGGCGCGACGCCATCGGTGTTATGCCGACGGGCGGCGGCAAAAGCATCTGCTATCAATTGCCGGCGCTTATGCTCGACGGAACGGCGCTCGTCATTTCCCCGCTCATCTCGCTGATGAAGGATCAGGTGACGGCGCTCCAAAACGCCGGCGTGAGCGCCGCGTTCATCAACAGCTCGCTGAGCTCTGACGAGCTGCGGGCGGTTTACGTAAATATGCGCGCCGGGGAATATAAGATCGTATACTTAGCGCCGGAGCGGCTCGACGGGGAGGGCTTCGTTTCCCTCGTTCAGGGACTGAAAATATCGCTTGTGGCCGTCGATGAGGCGCATTGCATTTCGCAGTGGGGGCAGGACTTCCGCCCGAGCTATCTGCGGATTATTGATTTCCTCGAAAGGCTGCCGCGCCGCCCAGTTCTGACGGCGTTCACGGCGACGGCGACGCGGCAGGTGCGCGACGATATCGAGCTGATATTGAAGCTGCGCGGCCCGCTGCGCGTCACGACGGGCTTTGACCGCCCCAATCTTTATTTTGAAGTGCTGCGCCCGAAAAACAAGGATCTGACGCTTAGGGCGCTGATTTCCCAGCGCCGCGACAAATGCGGCATCGTATACTGCTCCACCAGAAACGCCGTCGAGAAACTCAGCGCCGCCATGTGCGACGCCGGAGTCCGGGCAACGCGCTATCACGCCGGTCTGCCGGACAAAGAGCGCCGCCAAAATCAGGAGGATTTTTTATACGACCGCGCCGCCGTTATGGTCGCGACGAACGCGTTCGGTATGGGCATCGACAAGTCAAACGTCGGCTATGTGATACATTACAATATGCCGAAAAGCCTTGAGGCGTATTATCAGGAGGCGGGCCGCGCGGGGCGGGACGGTGAAAACTCCGACTGCATACTGCTGTATTCCGCCGGGGACGTCCAGACCGCGAAATATCTGATCCAAAGTCCGGTCGAAAACGAGGATCTGAGTGAAAATCAGCGGGATGCGGTCATAAAAAGGGATATCGCGCTCCTTGACTCCATAGTCGGCTACTGCAAAACCACGGGCTGCCTGCGGGGATATATTTTGGATTATTTCGCCCGGGCGCGCGAGGACTCCTGCGGGAACTGCGGAAACTGCCGCGCCGTCTTCAGCTCAAAGGACGTTACGCCGGAGGCTCAGATGATACTTTCCTGTGTAAAACGCATCAGGGACAAGCTGAATTATTCGGTCGGAGTGACGCTAATCGTCCACACGCTCTGCGGAAGCGCCGACCGGCGGGTGTTAGAGCTCGGCCTCGATTCTCTGCCGACCCACGGGCTCATGCGCGGAACGCCCAAGGCTCAGGTTCGGGATATCGTCGAGGCGTTAGGCGCGCAGGGCTATCTTAGCACCGACCCGGTACACGGAGGCGTAAGTTTGACCCCGGAGGCGGGGAATGTGCTGTTCCGCGGCGAAAATGTGGAAATGACCGTGCGGGAAGCTCCCGCTCCCGCGCCCGTCCCCGCCCGCGAAAAGCGTCAGAAAAAAAAGAAAGCCGACACCGTCGCCGTCGTCACGGACGAGACGGACGGGCTGTTCGCCGCGCTGAAGACCCTGCGTTTCAAGCTTTCACGGGAAGAGAATCTTCCGGCTTATATAATTTTCTCCAACGCCGCCCTCGCCGATATGGCGGCGAAGGCCCCGCGGAGTATGGCCGAGTTCTTGGACGTCTCCGGCGTCGGCGAGGTGAAGGCCGCGCGCTACGGAAAAGCGTTCCTCGACGAGATCGCGAAATACAAAAGCTAAGTCAAAGACGACAAATAAGAAATTGGGGGATAAAAATAATGTTTGCTTCGCTGTTCAAAAAATTCGATAATATCATAGTTCTCGACGTCGAGACAACGGGGATCGACCCTAAGCGCGACGAGATAATTGAGCTCGCCGCCCTGTGCGTTGATGTTACAAGTATCGAAACCGGCGAGAGCGTCGCCGACGAATTCGACCTGCTCATTCGCCTTTCTGAGGGCCGGCGTCTGCCGGAGGTCATCACAAGGCTCACCGGCATAACCGAAAAGCAGCTTTCGGACGACGGCGTTTCAAAGGACGCCGCCGCCCAACGCTTCGCCGGTATGCTAAGCCGGCCAAATCCGCTCGTCGTCGCGTACAACGCGCAATTCGACCTGTGCTTCCTCTACTACTTTCTCAAAAGGCTGGGACACGCCGCGCTTTTGAAAAACATAAAAATGTTTGACGCGCTGACCGTCTACAAGGACAGGCGGCCTTATCCGCACAAGCTCGGCGACGCCGTCGCCGCCTACTCGCTGAAAACTCAAAATACCCACCGCGCGATAGACGACGCCCGGGCGACGCTCGAGCTAATGTGCGCAATGGAAACCGAGCTCGACGACCTCGACCGCTACATAAATCTGTTCGGCTTCAACCCCAAGCACGGCGTTTCCGGCCCGAAAATCTCATCAATAAATTATCTGCGTCAGGAATATTCCTCGCGCAAAAAATTATACGAATAAGCGCACTCCCCTAACGACCGGTTATAAACTCCGCGACGTCGTTTATGACGTCCTCCGGGACGGGCGTTCTGACGCCGTACTCCCCTTCGACGAGCCGCGTCATCGGGACATCCTCCCCCGTGTACTCGCCGAAAATATGATTGAGCTCCGGATACAGCTTAAACTCAGCCGCCGGGTGCCCGACGAGCTCGCTTTTCCACAGCTCGAAATCGGACGGCGGAACCTGTCTGTCGCGCCCCGCGGCAAGGACTAATATGGGTTTTTTGTCCGACAAATGCAGCGCCGGCGCGTCTATCCCCTCAAAGCTTTTCAGATAATATGCCGGCATACCAAACACCGTTTCGCTTTGCGCTTCGTCATCCGTCATACTCGCGAGCTTGCTCGCTTTTTCGGTTTCGGCGGCGACGAGCTCACGCACGACGGCGGCGCTTTGCTCTTCAAGCTCCTCCGCCGCGACTAAATTTTGCTCCGCGCTGAGCTCCCAGAGGCGGCGCGGCGTGCCCGCCATAATTATATAGCCGGCGACTATCTCGTTTTGACCGATGTAGGACAGCAGCCCGCCGCCCATACTGTGCCCGAGCAGATATATGCGCTCGCCGTCGATCCGGGCGTCCGCGCGCAAAAACCGGACGGCGGCCTCAGCGTCGTCCGTCGTCTCGTCCATGACCGTGAATTTCGGATCCGCCGCCGCCGCGAGCGCCGCGCCGTGTGTATACGTGCGCTTGTCGTATCTCAGCACGGCGACGCCGCGGGACACGAGCCCCGCCGATATATCCGCAAAAACGCGGTTGGCGCCGATGCTCTCGTCCCTGTCCGACGGGCCGGAGCCGTGGATCAAAATCACAGCCGGGAACGGCTGCGCCACGTCGCCCGAATGGGCGACTCCGGGCCGTAGGCCCGTATTGGTAATATTGTTGAATCCGGCTCCACCGGATTCAACGTCCGGCAGCGTCAGCGTCCCCGAGATAGGATAGCTCGGGTCGGCTGAAAACGTGACGCTTTCCCCGCCGCCGCTCGAAAGCGTGCCTTCGGAGAAAAACAGCCCGGCGACGCGCCCGTCCTTGTCAACGGCCGTGCGCTGGATAAGCGCCGCGTTCGCGAAAAACACCTCTGTCAAAACGATTTCATAGCCCTCCGCGTCTGCCCGTTCGCTCTCCCCTGCTCCGGAAAACGCCCCGTATGCCGACGTAAGCTGTCCCCACAGCTCCCCCGCCGTGTCAGCGAGCGCCGTTTTCATCGCATCGTCCATAAACGCCAAAATCTCGTCCGAGTCCCCGCCTTGCAGGGCGAGCAACAGCGCCGCCGCGATCTCGTCCGGCGTTTCGCGGCCTTCCGGCGCGGTTGCCGCTTCTGTATTCATCGCCGTCGTCGCCTCCGTTTCTTCTTCGGGCGCGTCGAATTTCCCGGAGCAGCCCGTTATGCTCACGGCAAGCGCCGCCGCCAAAACAAGCGCTAAGTATACTTTCTTCCGCATAAACGCTTTCCCTTGCACTTGAAAAGCGCTATAGCTCAACGCCGCTGCTGAGCACTTCTTCGACGAACGGATTTCCGCGCTCAATTTCCGAAGTCGGGAACGCAATAGGTTCAATGAACACATCGTAATCGTGCGTTAATTTCAGCAGATCTCCGATGACGTCAGTGCGTTTGCGGTCACCGAACGTCGGAAAAAATACGCATATATCAACGTCGCTCAGCGTGTCAGCCGCCCGTTTCGCGTATGAACCAAACAGTACGATCCTATCTACAGCCATATTACGCCGAACAGAGTCGGCATATTGCTTTGCGGCAGTCGTTACCGCTTCATAGTCAACAGCCATGCAAACGCCTCCTTTGATTTTATTAAAACGCGTTCCGTTTCCGATTTGTCTGTTTGCTCGCTCAGCTTGCTCATATAGTCAGGATATCGGTTGTTCAAATAGTACTTGGACAATGTATCAAACAATGCCGTATGTTCATCAGAAATCACTTCGGGAAATTTGTAAGCAACTCTCTTTACGAGCAATGCGATGTTATGCGTTTTCGGCGGTATCTCACCCAAATAAACTGTATACAAGCCCTTGACGAGCTTCTCTATCGCTTGCTGGCACATAAACAAAACATAAAGCCACCGCCCGCCGCCGAACATAACGTCGGCAGATTCAAGGTCGTACTGCGCGATTTCAAGCCAGTATTCGTATTTTTCGTCCGTCGTCATACGTTCACGCCCTTTTCAATGTTATTATACACTGTTCAACCCGAAATTGAAATAAAAATTTTAATATGGAGTGCAACAGGCTAAATTCAACGGGGCGGGGTTTTACGCCTGCGCGGCGCGGGCAACCGGGCTTTGCCCTTTGTGTATGATTAAACGTGCGTGCGCGCACTGGGAACGCCGCATTCGCGGCGGCACGTTCCCCCGTCCGTAGGGGCCGACGCCCTCGGCGGCCCGCCGTTCCCCGTCCCGTAGGGGCGAACTGTGTTCGCCCGGTTTCCTTGGTTGGAGGTATCCATTTGCGCCTGCGGCGCGTGCCCCGTGCGCGCACGCACGTTAAATCATACGTCCGACCGCGTCAGCGGGTGGCGATGGCGCTCTGTGTAAACACGCGAAGCGGCGCGTTTCGCTGCCGCCCTGCTCCTGCTGTGCAAACGGGAGGTGCACCCCGTCGCGGCGAATGCCGCGTGTCCCGTGCGCGTACGCACGTGCGATCACACATCCGCCCGCTTTGCGGGCGGTGCAGTCCACACGCGAATCGTAACGTTTCGCTGCCGCCTTGCTGTGCAAACGGAAAGAGGGATGCCCTCGTCGCGGCGATTCCCCGTCCTGTAGGGGCGACCGTCCCGGTCGCCCGCGCGCCGCCGTCCGCCCGAAAAAATTTCTCGAAAAAAATTAAAATAAGTGTTTACAAGTCGTTCCACCTATGGTAGTATAACCCCAAGAGCCGCAATAATTTAACGCCGACAGCCAATGTAACAGTCTATATATAATGTTACATCGGCTGTTTTTCGCTTGCGCTGCAATGCTTTTTTCTCTTCAAAAATTGATTTTTTACCGCGCTCCGCGCCTCTCAGCGTCCAAAAACGCCTTGCACTGCAACGGATTTTTGGGTCATGTAACACTTTATATAAAATGTTACATCAAATTAGAGGCGCTGAACGGCTAAAATTTAAGGACGGAGGACAACTAAATGCGCGTTATAAAATGCCCGAAAATACTACCACAGGAGAGGCCGCCGCCGCGCTCACGGCAAAACTCAATTACATTAAAAATGGGAGGAAATCAATTATGACGTTGATGAAATGCCCCGTGCGGGGCGGAAATTTCGGACAAGGCTCCGCAGTGCGTTAAATGCGGAACACCTATCGCCGCCGCGCCGAGTTATAATCGAATTAAAATAATTAATGGCTTGCCGTCTGTTTGATGGCATATACATCAACAAAATTTACATAGGAGGACGAAATTATGAATAAACCGGCAGTCGTAACATTCCAAACACACCAAGACGAGTTTTCTTTTCTTGGCATCGAGAATATTCTTACAGAATCAAAATCATCGGATTTCGGCTATATTTGGAATCATTTTTTTAAGATGGGTGGCTATGATAAAATTAACCCGTATGCAATAGATACCAAACCTATAAACGTATGGTATACAAACAATGCAGGGGAAGAAATTTATTTTCAAGGTTTAATGGTTGATAATGTAGATAAAGTCCCCGAAGGCTATACATTAATGAAATTTCCCGCAAGCGATTTTCTTGTCGTCACCCATGAATGGCTCTCAACGAATGAAGAGGCTCTCAAATATGGAATAGATGCCGGCTGGAAATACGAAAAAATCGTACAAATACCGGATGGATATGTCAGATATGACGGACCCGGCAGTCCAATAACTATAATTGAAAAAGAAAATATGGACACCCCCGACGGCAGCAGATATGAGTTTTGGATACCGATAAAAAAGGTTGACTAAATCACGGCCCGATAAAATAGTAC
>JAISAA010000175.1 GCA_031266955.1 Oscillospiraceae bacterium
CTGGGTACGCCCGCGATTATTATGTTGCGCTTCATATTTTTTTCACTCTTTCCGTTATATATGTTAGTCCGATTCTACCCGGAATGTCCGTCCATTGCTGCTGCCACGCACTATCTCAATAAACCTCTTCATTTTCTCAAAATCCTTTCTCCCATCGGTCTCGACGCCGCTGCTTACGTCGAGGCAGTACGGCGACACGGCGCGCGCCGCTTCCGCCGCGTTTTCCGGCGTCAACCCGCCGGCTAAGAAAAACGGCGTATTCACATCGCCTATCTCAGACCAGTCGAAGCGATTGCCGGAACCGCCGGAGCCGTCAGCGCTAAACGCGTCGAACAGCAGATAGTCGGCAAGCCCCTCGTATTCGCTCCTGTCGGCGCGCGCGGGTAGCGCTTTTATTACGGCGGCGCCCGAGACATTTTTCAGCTCCGATATATACCGCGCGTCCTCGACGCCGTGAAGCTGCGCGATGTCGATCACGCCGTCCGCCAGCAGTCCCGCGATCAATTCCACCGGCGCGTCCGCGAACACGCCGACGGCAGCGATACGCCCGTCAAGCTTCGCCCGCAGCGCCCCCGCCTGCGCCGGACTGACGCGCCGCGAGCTCTCGGCGAACACAAACCCGATATGATCCGGCAGCAGGATATTGGCGTATTCGATGTCGTCCGTGCGGGATAGCCCGCAAATTTTAACGCGCGTCATTCTGTCATCTCCGGCCCGGAAATCTCAAACTCCGCGTAACCGTCAAAAGCTTCGTCCATCGCGACAGCCGTGGCGTAGATTTTAGCATCTACGTATCCACTTACGGTGAATATGAGCGGTTGATTGAAATTGCAATACCCGGCGGCGACCTCCTCATCCGTATCCGCGCTGCGTATTGAAATATGAAATTCCGCCGCCGCGGAATCTTTTGCGGTGTTGCTGAGCGCTTCTATCTTAATTTCGGTGTAGTCAATTCCGGGTGCGTCAAAGCTCCCGACCAGCACTTCCTCGCCTACGACGAACAGCTTGCCGCGCGCTTTTTTATCGCCGTCCGCACCGTTCGCCGCGAATACGACGACCAGCGCGGCGGCGAGCGCTATTGCCGCGACAACGATTATCCGCGACGGCTTTTTGAAATTCAGCACGTACTTAATTCTACCCATACTACATTCCATAGAGCGTTTTGTTATAATATTTCCGAAGCCGCTTTACACATTCGCGCAGCTCGGTAAGCATATTCCCGTCGGCGTGTGTTTCGCCGCGCAAATAGCGCCGGATATGCGTAAACACGCGCTCGTCGGTCAGCGGCGGAGCGTTCCGCATATACTCGTCAACGACAAGGAATTTGTTGAACTCGAACACGCCTTTCTCGATCATCAGCCAGCGGCGCAGATACATAAGCACGCTGTTTACGCAAGCGGCTTCGCTCAGATTGTCTTCCGACGGCACGTCGGTCGTTCCCGCGATCCAGCGCTCGAAAATCTGCCCGTCCTTTATCAGATGTTCGCGGGTCGGCATCGGCACCTTGTCGAGATAGTCGATTTTGCCGTAAATCGCTTTGCCCTGTGTTTTCAGCCGCGCGATCTCGACGGAGAACTCAAACTCGTCCGTTTCGCTTTTTGTGTACGGCGGATACAGCTCGCGCTCGTGGATAACGATCGAGCCGAACCCTTTCGGTATCGCGTATTTTTCCCGGTACCGGTCGGCGATTTCGTCGCACTGCGGCTCGGTTATGCGCGCGTTGTCGCGGACGATGATGACCGTGTCAATATCGCTCTGCCCCGGCCGATAATAACCTCCGCCGAGTGAACCGATGACGTACAGCGCGATAATTCCATCGTCGTCAACGGCGCGTATCTCTTCGAGAAACTCTCCGACTATTTCTAACGCTCTCGCTTCCGAGATGGCGGATTTAGTATTTACGGTGTTCATATATGTTGCTCCTCGTCAGTGTAATGTTTTATCCGAAAAGCCGGGTTGCCGACAGATTTCATTAAGTAATATTTGTTGTTGAAATACGAATTGGTGATTTCACGTTCAACAACGAAGCCCGCCCGGGCGTACACTTTCCTTGCGCGTTCGTTGAACGCGGCGACGGACAGACGGAAGCGCTTCGCGCCGAATTCCTTTTGAGCGTATTCCAACGCGGCTCTCACGAAGGTCAGACCGAGGCCCTTGCCGCACAGCTCCGGCCTCAAGCCGAAGCCCACGTCAAGAAAACCGTCGTCGTAGACGTTTTCCTCGACCGTCGGGATCCGGGCGGGTTCACCGAAATGGATCCACCCGACCAAAGCCCCGCCGGAGGCTACACAGGCTAAATCATCCATCCCGTTGCCGGCTATACTCTCGTGCCTGTCATAAATTGAATACTCGCCGCCATATTTCCATTGAAGGATTTGGCCCGCGTATTCGGGTGTCATCGCGGCAAAACTGATTGAACTTAAATCCATAATTAACTCCTTTGCCGATCAATTTGATTACGATCCCGATTATGCCGCAGAAATGCCAAAAAGTCAAGGTTCGGTTCCCCCGCCGCGCAGCTCCCGCAGCGCAGCGCGCCTGTCGCTCGCGCGCATGAGCGTCTCGCCTACGAGCACGGCGTCCACGCCGTTTTGTTCCAGCCGCACCACATCCGCGCGGCACGTGATGCCGCTCTCCGCTACGAACGCTACGCCGGGCGGAACGAGCTCGCGCAGGCGCAGGCAATTTAGCGGGTCCACGGTGAACGTTTTCAGATCGCGGTTGTTCACGCCGACAACGCGCGCGCCGGCGGCGAGGGCTGTTGACAGCTCGTGCTCGTCGTGCGCTTCCACGAGCGCCGTCATTCCGAGAGAACCGGCGAGCTCGATGTACTCGCGCAGGCTCTCCGCTTCGAGTATCGCGCATATGAGCAGCACCGCCGACGCGCCCAGCGCGCGCGCCTGATATATCTGATAGGCGTCCACCGTGAAATCCTTGCGCAGGATCGGCAAGCTGACTGCCGCCGCGACGTCCCGCAGATGGGCGCTGCTGCCTAAAAAGCGCTCTGGCTCCGTCAGAACGGATATGCAGTCGGCGCCCGCCGCTTCGTAGTCGCGCGCTGTTGCGACGCAGTCGAAATCCTCCGCTATGACGCCGCGCGAGGGCGACGCGCGCTTGATCTCACAGATAAACGACATATCCGGCGCGCGCAGCGCCTGTTCAAATCTTTGCGTCCCGTCCGCTGCGGATCCGCACAGCGCGGCCAATGCCTCCTGCGGGACGGTCGCCATGTCGCGCCTGACGCGCCCGCGCGCCGCGTCGGCGAATTGTTGAAGAATGTCCATTATTTGAAACCCGCCCCCACGGAATTTGTTGCATACACAAATTCGTCCAATTTCGACATTGCCTTGCCGCTGTCGATGAGGTCCGCCGCGATGGATACGCATTGGCGCAGAGTCGCGTCGCCGCGCGCCATGTACAGGCACACGGCGGAGTTTAGCAGCACGACGTCGCGTTTCGCACCGCGCTCACCCGCGAGAATGGAGCGCGCGATGGCGGCGTTTTCCTCCGGACCCCCGCCGACGAGCTCCGATAGGTCGCGGCGGCATAGGCCGAACTGCTCGGGCGTGATGAAATAGCTGTTCAGCCGGCCGTTTGAGGCCTCGCAGATCGTGGTGGAGCCCGTGACCGTTATCTCGTCGAGCCCGTCGTGCCCGTGGACTACCATTGCGCATTTGACGCCGAGATTGCTCAGCACGCTCGCCAGCGGTTGCACAAGGCTCTCGTCGTACACGCCGAGGAGCTGCATATTCGCGCCGGCGGGGTTGGAGAGCGGACCTAAGATATTGAATATCGTGCGCACGCCGAGCTCCCGCCTGACGGGCGCGACGTGCTTCATCGCCGAATGGTACACGCTCGCGAGCATAAAGCACATTCCAGTCCGCGTGAGCACCGCCTCGCTCTCGCGCGCCGAGAGCGAGATGTTCGCGCCGAGAGCCTCCAAGAGATCGGCGCTGCCGCACTTGCTCGAAACGCTGCGCCCGCCGTGCTTCGCGACGGGGACGCCGCCGGAGGCTATGACGAACGCCGACACAGTGGAAATATTGAAGCTGTACAGCTCGTCGCCGCCCGTGCCCACGATGTCCAGCACATCCCCCGCCGGGTCGAGCTTCACGCACTTCTCGCGCATGACGGACGCGCACGCCGTTATCTCGTCTATCGTCTCGCCCTTGCCGCGCATCGCCGTCAAAAACGCACCCATCTGCGCCGGCGTCGCGCGCCCCTCCATCATCTCCGTCATGACCTCTCTGGCCTCGTCCCGCGACAGATCGCCGCCCCCGAGCACGCTGTAAATTGCTTCTCTTATCATTTTATCTCATCCTCCCCTCCGGCGTCTCGCCCGATAGCCAGAAAATTTTTCATTATAATGTCGCCGTCGCGCGTGAGTATGGATTCGGGGTGGAACTGCACTCCGTAGACGTCGTATTCCCTGTGCTTCACGCCCATCACCTCTCCCGCCTCGTCCTCCGCTATGATGAGCAGATCGTCCGGGACGCTTTGGCGGTTCGCGGCGAGGGAGTGGTAGCGCGCCGCCTCTATCACCGGCGGCAGGCTGCGGAATATCGGGCTGCCGTTCGCGACGTGTACGGCGCTCGTCTTGCCGTGCATGAGGCGCGCGGCGTATGTTATCTCCGCGCCGAACGCCTCGCATATCGCCTGATGCCCGAGGCAGACGCCCAATATGGGCACCGTGCCGCCGAGCTGCGTTATGGCAGACTCGCATATTCCGGCGTCCGCCGGCCTTCCGGGACCGGGGGATATTATAATGTGCGAAGGCTCGAGCGCGCGCAGCTCCGCGACGGTCAGCTCGTCGTTTTTGATGACGCGTATATCTGAATCTATGACGCCCGCCTGCTGGTACAGGTTGTATGTAAAGCTGTCGTAATTGTCTATTATAATGATCACCGTACCGCACCTCCTACAGCTTGGAGCATAGCGCCCGCCTTGCGCAGGCACTCGTCGTACTCGCGCTCCGGCACGCTGTCGGCGACTATGCCCGCGCCCGCCTGAACGTAAACGCAGCCGTCCCGCAGCACCGCCATGCGTATGCCGATGCACATATCCATATCGCCCGTGAAGTCGATGTACCCGATGGCGCCGCCGTACACGCCGCGCCGCAAGCCCTCTATGCCGTCTATGATCTCGCAGGCCCGCTTTTTCGGCACGCCGGACAGCGTCCCGGCTGGCAGCGTCGCCGCTATAACGTCGAGCGCGCCCAGCCCCTCGCGCAGCCGCCCCGTCACTTTGGACGCTATGTGGCACACGTGCGACAGCTTCTTTACGCCCCGGTACTCCGGCACACGGACGCTGCCGAACCGGCATATCTTCCCCAAGTCGTTGCGCCCGAGATCTACGAGCATATCGTGCTCCGCGAGCTCCTTTTCGTCCGCGAGCATCGCCGCTATGAGCGCTTCGGTCTCCTCGTCGTCGCGGCCGCGCGGGCACGTTCCGGCGAGCGGGTACGTCGTCGCCTCGCCGCCGCGCAGGGATACGAGCGTCTCGGGCGACGCGCCGGCGATTTGCAGATCTCCGAAGCTGATGTAGAACATATACGCCGACGGATTCGTCGTGCGCAGCACGCGGTACGCGCCGAGCAGATCCCCGTCGTACCCGGCGCGCATACGCACGGACGGCACGCACTGGAATATGTCCCCCTCGTATATGTGACGCTTGACGCGCTCTACGGCCCCGCAGAAGCCCTCCTTTGTGAACGACGCCTCAAACTCCCCGCGCGCCGAGCCCGCGTAAATATCAATTGACTTCGTGGGCTCCGGCGCCGGCAGGGGTGCGAGTATGAGCCGCTCGATGTCGCGCAACAGCGCCGCGCCGCTCGCGTATTCCGCCTCGAGCTCGCGCGTGGGTATATTGACTATGAGGTATATCTTTTGCCTGAGGCTGTCGAACGCTATCACTTTCTTGAACAGCATGAGCCTAAAGTCGTCGTAGCCCACGTCGTCGCGCGCGCTGAGCTTCAGCGACTTCTCAATGCGCGCGATGTACTCGTAGGCGAAGTAGCCTACGAACCCTCCCGTAAACGGCGGCAGATAGTCTATCCTCGGGCTGCGGTACCCGGAGAGCACGGCGCGCAGCGACTCGTGTATATCTCCCTCAAGCGTCCGCTTATTCCCGTCCGCGTCCGCCACCGTGACGGCGCCGCCGCCGCCCGTCTCATTGCCAATTACTTCGGCCTCCGGGTCGAAGCAGAGGAACGTGTACCGCCCCCAGCTCTCGCCGGATTGCGCGCTCTCGAGCAGGCAGCACTCGTGCCCCGCCGCCCTGACGGCCCGCAGCGCCTCCACGGGCGTCCTCACGTCCGCGAACAGCTCTAAGGCTATCGGGACATGCGAGCAACCCGCCGCCATAGCGCGCGCCTCGTCCAATGTCGGTCTTATCATGACTTTTCCCCTTTCCGGGGACGACAAAAACCCGTCCCCGACAAAAATTATTGTCAAGGACGGGCTAAAAACCCGCGGTGCCACCTTGATTCGCGGGCTTTACGCGCCCGCGCGCTCTGCGGAATACAGACATATTCCCCGCAACTGACGCGTGCGATACGTCGCGGCATTTACCCGCGCCCTCGGCGGCCCATTGTAACGCGTTGCGTCTTACCGGCTCTCAGCCCCCCGGCTCTCTGTGAATGCACACTGCGTTTTTACTTCCGCTTCAACGGTTTGATTAAGTTGTAGTGTGAGTTTAGCAGACGGGGCGGGAGTTGTCAAGAGAAAATTTTCAGAAAATTCAAAGCATCGGCGCCTTGCCCCCGGCTCACGGCTGTGCTATACTTGGCGCATCAAAATTTACCGGAGGCTCGTATGAAAAAATATGCCGCGTTTTTTGCCGCGATAATATGCCTGTCGCTTTTATGCTCCTGCGCCGGCGCTCCGCCTGACGGCGGAGACAGCGAGAGCCTTCCCGCCGAAATTGAGAAATTGAACTCAAATTCCAACCTCCCGTTTCCTCTGGCCCTCCCCTCAAAGGAGATAGGCGATGCAAGCTATTACACTTACAGTCCGGGCTTTGGCGGCTATTGGCTGCATGACGACGATATACGCATTACCATAAGCGGGTACCCCGACGTCGCTGACCCTTATCACACAAAGAGTTATGTCATCCTCTCGGATAAATATGACTTGTTCGGCGTTAAGGTCGGCGATTCGATCGAGCGGGCGGCAAGCGTGCTGACTGCATACGGATACGCGCTTGTCCTTGAGGATTACGGGGGCGCGCACTATGAGAACGGCGACGTGCAAATTCTTCCGTACGGCAGCTCCGGAATTATTGAAGAGCTGCGCGTGAGCCTCGCCGTGACCAATAAAGAGAACATTGTTTTTTAGAACGCCGCGCGCTTCCGCTTTATTGA
>JAISAA010000220.1 GCA_031266955.1 Oscillospiraceae bacterium
CCCGCGCCGAGCGCCGCCAAAATTATTATGATGTCGAAGAAGTTGAAGCGAAGCTTGAATTTACCCTTTTGCGTGTTCACTGTTATGACCGTTCCTTTCATTATTGCGTTCGCCGCCGCATTTTATCGCCGCGTCCCGCCGCGGCGCGAGCCGCCTGTATATATCCTCCACCTTTTTTACGGGTACGGACGCCGTGAAGCGCTCCTCGTAGAGTTCCAGCGCGCGGCGCGACATACGTTTCCGTTCCTCCGGGTCCGAGTACAGACGCTTTACCGCGCCTGCGATGGCGGCGGCGTCCTTTTTCGGGACGACGAGGCCGTTTTCGCCGTGTATTATCAAATACGGATTGCCGTCCAAATCGGATACGACCGCCGGCGTCCCGAGGCTCATCCCCTCCAACAGCGACAGGCTCGACGTCTCCGAGACGTAAGAGGCGTTGATTTGTACGTCCGTGATGTTTTCCATCTCCCATATCTCCGGGACGAAGCCCGTGAAAATACAGCTTTCAAGTCCCAAGGCGCGGCTTTTTTCGCGCAAGGCGTTCTCATACGAGCCCGTACCCGCTATGATGAACCGAATTGGCAGCTCCCGCAGCAGCGCCGCCGCCTCTAACACATATTCGTGCCCCTTGTAGGGCTCGAGCCGCGCGACGACGGAGCAGACGAGCTCTCCGTCGCGAATGCCGTATTTTTTTCTGACCGCGCTTTTTTCCGCCTCCGTGAGCGTCCGCACCGGCTCCACGCCGTTGAACATCGTGACTATCTTGCCGGGGGACGTTCCCGTATCGGTGAGATTGTCGCGCGCCGCCGGGGATATCGCGATGATCGCGTCGGACAGGTGGTTATTTGCGAAGCCGAGCAGCCGCCTCATCGGAAAAACCTTTCGCGAGCGCTTGATATCAAAGGCGCAGTGCCTTGTGTGCACCGAGGCGCATTTGCCGTAAAGCTTCGCCGCAATGCGGGCGCTGAGGCTCGCGTGGGTGTGGACGATATCGGGCTTCAATTCCTTAAATACCCGCAGAAAGCCTCCGGCCGCTCCCGGGGAAAACGAGCGCTCGGCTATCCCCTCCAGCTCATACGGCTCGACGCCGGCTTCCAGCAATCGCGGTATGAGCATAGAGCCCCGGGGCAGAACGACGCGGTGCGAAAATTCACGCTTGTCCGTATTGCGCATAAAATTTATGAGCGCGAGGCCCGCTCCGCCGATATTGGAGTCAGTTATCACATTTACAACTCTTATCATCCGACTCCTTCCGCCTCTGTTTCCTCCGGCGCCTGCTGCTCAATTTCCCGGTGCAAGGGCTCTATAGCCTTATCACGGCGCGAAAGCGCCATGCTCAGTCCCAGCGCAGCCCAGAATACGAGAGCGACGCGGTAATTGTAGAACGAGTAATCCGTCATCCCCTGCACGAGAAAGCCGAGAATTGCGGAAACCGCCGCCATTCTGTAATAATTCATCGCCTTATCCGCCGAGCGCGCCACAGCCGACGCGAGCGCGCGCAGCTGCGAAAACAGCAGCAGCACAAAAACAATAAGCGCCGCGGCCCCGGCGTCGCAGACGAGCTGCAAAAACAGGTTGTGCGAGTGCTGCGCGGCGGCGGCGTTGTAGCCGTAGTGCGGATACATCTTGTTAAACGCCGCGGCGCCCGGCCCCACCCCGACGAGCCAGAAATCCCTCAGCATAGACAGCGTCCCGAGCCAGATGGACAGCCTGTAGGACGTAGAGCCGTCCTTCAAATCCCCGATGCTCAAAAACCGGCTGACGATAACGTCCGGCAGCAGAAAATACAGCGCGGCGAGCCCGAAAAGCCCGAGCAGGATAAACCGGCGGTCGAGCATAACGAGAAACACCGCGGCGGCGACAATGAGCCCCAGCCAGCCCCCGCGCGCGAACGTCAGCGCCATACAAAGCAGCATAACGCCCAGCGCCCCGATAAACAGCAGCTTCACAAGCGGGTGTTTTTCAGCCAGCGCGAGCGCCGCCGCGAACGGTATGGCGAGCAGCAGATACTCCGCAAGCACGTTCGGATTGCCGAGCGTCGAGTAAACGCGTACCCCGATGCCGGAAAACATCTCAGAATCGAGCCACCCCGACGCGCCCGAAGCGCCGAGCAAGTACTGCAAGACCCCGTAACCCGCCACAGCCGCGCCCGACAGCGCGAAAACGCGTATCGCGAGCACAACGCTCCGCCTATCCCGAAGCGCCGAAAGCGTCACGACGGAAAACAGCGCGAATAACGTCTGTAAAAACCCGCCGTACATACTCCCCGAAACGGTGACGGACGTAAAAATCGACGCGAAATATATAGCGGCGAACAGCAGCGCGTACCGCGCCGAACCGTGCCGCGCGGGCAAAGCGCCCGGCGACGCGCCGGCCTTCAATATCGCCGACAAAAATGTAACTCCCGTCAGCGCGGCGGCGGCCATAGTCGAAATTATCGGCGCAAGTGCCAGCGTCGCGGCGCACCACAGCTCCGGCCTCAAAAATATACTTCCGGCAAGCAGCCTGTCTAACCTCAGCGCGCGAAAGCACGCGCCGGCAAGCCCCCGGACTTTCAGCCAAAGCGCTCCGAGCACTCCCGCCGGCGCGTCCCGCGCCCCCGCCAAAAAGCGCGAGACTATCACGCTTTTGCGCCACTGCCCGCCGAACGCCGCGGCTATCGCGGCTATAACGCGGTAAATCAGGCTTGCCTTCAATATCCTGACCACAGGTCATACCTCCTTAATTAATTACTATTGCTATCGCCGCTATTGCTGTCGCCGCTATTGCCATCGCCGCGCTTCAAGCGCGAAACGGTCTGTTTTATCAGCGCGCGGGTCTCCCCGCCGTCAAAAAGCCCCTCGCGCGCGAGCGGCAGCGCGAGAAGCACGGCGTTTACCGTCGCCGCCGCCGAGGACGCGAGCGCGATGCCCCGGATACCGAGCGCCCCGGTGAATATCCCGCATAAAACGACGTTCACGGCTATCGCCGCCGCGCCCGCCAAAAGCGGTGTCTTTCCGTTCCGCCGCGCGAAATATACGCGCCCGAGCACGGCCGTCGCGGCGTACCCCGGCATCCCCGGCGCGCACCACCGCAGCGCCGACGCCGTCGAAACCACCGAATCCGCTCCGAATTTTCCGCCCCCGTAGATCACGGAGACCGCCGGCTTCGCCAAAAGCATCGTCCCGGCCGCCGCGAGCGCCGCGAACGCGACGGAGGCGAGCATCGCCGCGCGCGCCGGAGCTATCGCGCCGCGCCCCGCCGCCTCAAGGCGCGAAATACGCGGAAACAGCACATTCGTGACTGACAGCGCGAATACCCCGATGATGATAGTGTACAGGTTCATAGCCAGCTCCAGCTCCGTAACGGCGGCGCCGCCCCGGAGCCCGGAGGCAAAACGCGTCCCGACGGCGAGGCAGATCGGCTGCACCCACGTCGATACGATGGCCGGAAGCATAAGCTTCCCCACGCCGCGCATATCGCCGCCGCGCAGCCGGACGCGCAGCGCCGGGCGAAAGCCGCTCTTTACAAGCCGCGGCAGCATAACGGCGGCCTGCCCCGCCCAGCCGAGCAAAAACGCCGCGGACAGCCCCCATATTCCGAATTTCTCGTTCAGCGCGGCGTAGTACGCGATTATGATCCCGTTCGACACGACGGAAATCGCCGCCGGCAGGGCAAAATGCTCGAGGCTTTGCAAAATACCGACAAACGAAAACGCGATCCCCGTAAAAAAAACGGTCGGAAACATTATCCGCGTCAGCTTTACGGCGAGCGCGAGCGTTTCAGCGTCGTACCCCGCCGCGAAAAGCCGCGTCAGCGGCTCCGCGAACATAACTCCGAGCGCCGAGACCGCGAGCGTCACATACGCGGTGAGCGACGTGAACTCAGAGCCGAAGCGCAGCGCGCCCGCTTTCCCGTCCCTCTCGTAGACCGCCGAAAACGCGGGGATAAAGCTTATCGCTATCGCGGACGCGAATACGGCGTCAAAAAACACGCGCGGTATCCTGCTCGCCGTCAAAAACGCGTTAGCGCTCATACCCGCGCCGTAATTCGTCGCGAGCAGCCGGTCGCGCGCCAAGCCGAGCAGCTTGCCGAGCAGCGTTACCGCGAATATGCCGCCGACGGCCGCCGTTGTGTTTTTCTCCCGCATATCTGTAGTGCTCCTTGTGCTCTTTGCGCCCCTTACGCTCTTGGAGAGGTCTATTATATAGTACCGCTCAGAATATTTCAACTTTTTTGCGGGGAGGCCGTTTGTGTTGTACAACGAACAATGCGAACTGGAGAGCTGCGGGTCGTATCAGTCGTCATAGTGATGTTTACAGGCGTAAATCTCAAGAATGCCGCCGTTGAGCATAAAAATAAGGCGATTTTTATCGTCTATGTGTACGCTCCACCAGCCCGACAAATTCCCTTTCAGCGGCTCCGGTTTTCCTATGCAGTTGTACCCATTGCGCTCGATGTCCTTTATCAGCGCGTTGATTTTCCGCAAAGTCCTTTTATCCTCCGCTTGCCAACCCGTATAGTCTTCCCATGCCGTGTCGTGCCACAGTTTATTCATCGTCTGCGGTCTCGATCAATTCGTGGAACGACATATTGCGTCCGGCTTCGACGTCCTCTTTCACCATCAGCAAATGAGCCATGTTGCTCTCGCTGTAAAACGGGTCGCCCTTTGTCGAGACCTCAAACGGCAACCGCTGTTCCCGCACGACGGCGCGCGCGAACATATTGAACGCCGTCGTCGGGTTCATGCCTACCGCGAAGCAGAAGCGGTCAAATTTCTCCTTGATATCGCTGTCCAAACGAACACTGAATGTTTTTGTAGCCATAATGCCACCTCCTGTGTTCAATTATATATCTAATATGTGCGTATGTCAACACAAAAGAAATTTTCAGTCCGCCCAAGAAGTCATATTCTGTGGCGCGTGTTCAGCCGCGTGGCAAGAATTCGGGCGCACAGTCTGGCCTGAGCAAAACCATATCGACGTTGCCGCCGATGGTGCCTCCGTCTTCCTTCATGACAGAGCTGAGGCCTATCATGCGATTATGATGACGAAACTCAATCCGTGGTTACTATTCAGTATGTGTGATATCTTTTCACATTTTTCACATAACGAAGAACACGCCCTTTTCAGAGCGTGTTCTATACTTATGTTTTCTTAAAATGTGTTGTGAGCTTATCCAAGTGGCGGGATAGGCTCAACATACGGCACGGGTATCACCACGCCTTTATACGTGCCAACCATCTTGCCGTTGACGTTCTCCCAGTGCATGCCTTCTTCGTCGTGTTGTATGCGCTGACCGACGTAATTGCCGTTCTCATCGTAGTAAGGGTTGCCGCCTTCGTAGTAAAATCCTTCTACCGCATGATTTGTGCTATCAAGATACGAACTAACCCAGTTCCCGTTTTTGTCGCGAAATAGGTATCCCAAATCATCATAATCATGAATATAGCCTATTTCCGCTCCATATTTCGAAGTCAGATATTTAATGGTATATTGTCTTTGCACCTCTTTTTTTACCAATCCCATTTCATACAGTTTTTCATAGGTTTCTTTTTGTGTATAGTTTTGATTGATAAGTTTTTCGAACTCTTTCTTAACCATTGATAATTCTTCTGCTTTTTTATTAGCTTCTTCCTCCCATGGCGCACCTGGAGCTGACCTTGGGGTTTTACCTGAATCGTAGGTTTGTATTATGTATAAACCACCATCTTTTGCGTAGGTTGCCTCAGTCCAGTTTCCTTCATCGTTTTTGTAATAAATAAGCTCTGTCTGACTACCGTCAAGAGTAAGTGTCGGACGATGGTATATGCCTTCATCGTCTACATAAGGGTCTCTGCCGTCATCAAAGGGATTAGCTGGATCCGGTGTTCTTGTCGGTTTCGGAAACGATCCCTGTTCAGGTTCAGGCTCGGGTGTAGGCTCAGGCGCTTCCGTCACAGTCGGCTTTTGCGTCGGTGTCGCTGTTACTGTCGGCTTCGGCGTAGCTGTCGCTTCCGGCGTTGGCGTCACAGGCGGCATGCTCGCGGCTTCCACAGCTTCAGGCGGCCTCGTAGGCACAGGCTTTACCTCTCCCGGTTCTACAATCGGTGTCGGCGACGTCCTATTATCCGTTTCTCCCGCATCAGTCTCTTTCAACGGCGGTATATACGGTGTTGTTCCGTTGCAAGCCGTAAATACCGTCAGTGCAACGAGAAGCCCTATCAGTGCGATAAATTGTTTTTTCATATGTATTTGCCCTCCTAATAAAAAATATGTGATCCTCCCGGGGTTCCGTACCGAGGCCTCCGGGAGAACCGGCAAAAACGGGCGCGCAGGGAATTGGGCGGAAACTCGCCTGTTACCTACGCGCCCAAAGCATACGCTGCGCCGCTTATGTACCCGGAAAAAAGCCGCGAACTGACGTATTGAATTCAGCGATGTTCAGAAATCCCCGCCTGTAGACGCAATTCACGGTTGTAAATACGGGGCAGACCGTGGTATACTGTCGCCGTCGCGGCGGCAGGAAATCTGTGCTCGTAGGCTGTTACTTAACGGTTGTCCCTACTTGCGTCGCGCGGTGATTGCACACCTCGCGACCGCTGCGGCCCGTGTTACCGGCCTCGCGAGGATATTTTAGCATAGTTGGAAAGGATGTGCAAGTGTTTTTTTGCGAAATCCGTAAATCACACCGCATACATTTCTATTTGTGCCTCGGCACGGCGAAAGGAATATATTTTATTATGAAAGCCACACTTGAAAAACTGCGCGCCGAGGCCTGGCGCGAGCTCGAAGGCGCGCGGGACGCGCGCGAGCTCGACTCCCTGCGGGTGAAATACCTCGGCAAAAAAGGCGGGATAACCGCCATACTCAAGCAGATGGGCTCCCTGTCTGCCGAGGAGCGCCCGGCGATAGGCGCGCTCGCCAACAGCGTACGCGAGGACATCGAGGGCGCGCTCGCCTCGCGCGCGGAATCGATCGACGCCGCCGCTCTCTCAGAGCGGCTTCGGAGCGAAAAGCTTGACGTCACCGTACCCGGTACGCCCGCCGCCGCCGGACACCGTCATCCGATGAGCATTGTGCTCGACGAGGCCCGGGATATTTTTATAAGTA
The DNA here is from genome assembly GCA_031266955.1 of Oscillospiraceae bacterium. Taxonomy (GTDB): domain Bacteria; phylum Bacillota; class Clostridia; order Oscillospirales; family Oscillospiraceae; genus JAIRRO01. The sequence continues at coordinate 7,071 of JAISAA010000220.1, forward strand.
TGGGCTTTGCCGTCGCCGAGGGGCCGGAGATCGAGCTGTCGGAATACGGCTTCGACAAGCTGAACACCCCGCCCGGGCACACTGTCCGCGGATGGAGCGACACATTTTACATAGCGCGGGACGAGTCCGTACATCTGCGCTCTCAGACATCGCCCGTACAGGTGCGTTATATGGAGGCGCACCGGCCGCCTGTACGCATAATTTCCCCCGGCGGGGTATACCGCAAGGACGAGCTGGACGCGTCGCACTCGCCGATGTTCCACCAGTTAGAGGGGCTCGTCGTGGATCGCGGCATAACGTTCGGCGACTTGAAAGGCACGTTGAACACGCTCGTGCAGGGCATTTACGGCGAGGATGTAAAAACGCGCTTCCGCCCGCACCACTTCCCGTTTACGGAGCCGTCGTGCGAGGTGGACGTGCAGTGCGTCGTCTGCGGCGGGACGGGATGCCGCGTCTGTAAGGGCGAGGGCTGGCTCGAGCTGCTCGGCGCGGGTATGGTTCACCCGAAGGTCCTCGCGGGCGTCGGGATCGACCCTGACGAATACTCCGGCTTCGCGTTCGGCGTCGGCATCGAGCGAATGACTATGCTGCGGTACACCATTGACGATTTGCGGCTGCTGTACGAAAACGATTTGCGCTTCCTGCGCCAGTTCGCGTAAGTTTCAGGAGCCGTCAGTATGTTGGCTCATAAAAAACCGCTTCGGGAGATCACTGCGGCGGCGGTCACGCTCTTAGCCGTGCTTGCAGTAAGCTGCGCGGGCGGCCGTGTCCCGATAACTGCGGGCAGCGCCGCACCGGAGACTCCGGACAGCGTCGTTTTGTCGCCGGAGCTGTCGCCGCAGACGTATCATTTACCGCTGTGGACGCCTTACGTCAGCGAGCACGGCGCGGTCGAAAAAATCGTGAACTCCCTGCCGTCGCCGCTGTTTTACGCATATCCGCAGCCGCCGTCGGATATAAAACTGACACAGCGGTTTTTCTCAACAGGCGACGACTACGGCACTGGCTTCGCTCCAAACACTTTGACCGTATATTACGAGCAGAGCGATAATGAAGACGTCTATACGATAACGTCCCAAAACGCCTATCTCTTATTCGCGCTGATCGGCGATTTGGAGGAGGTGAGCATCGCGATCTGCGACGCGCCGGGCGGCGACGCGCTCGATAAATCGATCTACCATACCCGCGTGACGTATGACAGGGCAAGCCTCGGCGAAGAGCTCGCGGGCGTCGGGCTGACCTGGGACGGCCTTCACGAGGACTGGGACGCTTCCGTTGAAAAAATATACGCCCTGAGCGCCGGCCGGATCAGACAGATACGCCCGACGTCGCCTATGGCCGGCGATTTACCGGATTTTACCGCGATGGAGGACGCCGAGCTCGCGCAATACGCCGCGGGCTCCGACGGCGCGTATTCGGAGGGAGCGTTTTATGAGCTCGCCCAGCGGCTGAGCGCCGACCCTCTGCCGCTTCTGCAAGTTCTCGCCTCAGAGGATTTGCCGGGCATAGCTTTCGCGCGAATGGGACTGTGCAAAGGCATAGCCGGCCAATATTTCTACGGCGAACGCGCGGACGAGCTTGAAAGCGTATTGGAGCAATGCAGCTCCATGTCCTGGCCGCAATTGGCGGATAATGACCGCCGCCGCGTCGAAAAAATTGTCGAAGCCCTGCGCTTTCAGCTTCGGGAGTTTTTCACGGCCGGCGAGGCCACCTTAAAAAGCTCCGGAAAAAATTCCGGATTCACCGCGTCATACGACGCGGACGGGCTGATGTTTGAAGTCACCGACGTCATGTCGGCGCGGCGCGACGCCGTATTTGACGAGGAGCTTGACCTCGTGATCTACGCGGTATACGACGTATTCCTCGGCGCGGAGCTGCGGATAACGCAAGCCCGCGAGGACGGCGCGTATCCGCAATTCCGCCTGAATTACGGATACGCGCCGGACAGCGGCGGCAACCCGCTGATCGACGAGCCTGTGACGGTTGAGATAACAAAGGTGCTGCGCGGTATGCTCCGCAGCGGAGACGGTTATCCGGCGGTCGAATTCCGCCATCAATGGTAAGCGGTATACGAAAAAAAGCCCCGGCTGGAAGCCGGGGCTTTTTTCGCCGCTTAAAGCGGCCGGGGCAGGCTCAGCAGCAGTTATTGCCGCTGTTGTTCTCGTTGTTGTCACCGAGTCCGCAGAAGCAGAACAGGATGATTAGGATTATGATGATCCACAAGTAGCCGTTGCCTCCGAAAATGCTGTTGATACACATTTTTATCATTCCTCCGGATAGAATATTTTTTAGGGATTCCCCTGCATCGCGGGTACGCCTTAT
>JAISAA010000266.1 GCA_031266955.1 Oscillospiraceae bacterium
CAGAACGCGCGCTTGCCGCGATGAGCGGCGGCGTTGACAGCTCCGTCGCCGCGTATTTACTGCTTCAAAGCGGGTACGACGTCACGGGCGCGATGATGAAGCTCTTTGAAAACGAGGACGTCGGAGAGGATATAATGAGCGCGTGCTGCTCCCTCGCCGACAAAGGCGACGCCGAGAGCGCCGCCGAAGCCCTCGACATTCCGTTCTATGTCTTCAACTGCTCCGAGCAGTTCCGCCTCGGCGTTATCGACGCTTTCGCGGCCGAGTACGCGCGCGGGAGAACGCCCAATCCGTGCGTGGAGTGCAATCGTTTATTGAAATTCGGAGAGCTGCTGCGCCGCGCGGACTCTCTCGGCTGCCGGTATCTCGCCACGGGGCACTACGCGCGCGTCGAGCGCTGCGGGGAACGGTATCTGCTGAAAAAGGGCGCCGACGCCGCGAAGGACCAAAGCTACGCGCTGTTTTTCCTGTCGCAGGAGCAGCTTGCCCGCGCGCTGTTCCCGCTCGGCGGCCTGACGAAAGCCGAAACGCGCGAAATAGCGCGCTCCCGCGGCCTCGCAAACGCGTCAAAGCGCGACAGTCAGGACGTCTGCTTCGTGACCGACGGGGATTACGGCGGGTTTTTAGAGCGCTATACGGGCAAAGCCCCGGAGCCGGGAGACTTTGTCGGCGAGCGCGGCGACGTGCTCGGGCGTCACGCGGGCATCACGAGATACACGGTCGGGCAGCGCCGGGGGCTTGGGGTTTCAAGCCCGGGGCGGCTTTACGTGAAAGAGCTTGACCTGCGGCGCAACGCGGTCGTGCTCGGGGATAACGCGAGTCTTTATAAAAAATCGCTCACCGCGCGGCGTATCAATCTCATCGCAGCCGATGATCTCGCCGGAGAGACGCGCGTCGCCGCGAAAATACGCTACGGTATGCGCGAGGCGCCCGCCACAGTCCGCCGGACGGGAGAGGACGAGCTGCAAGTCGTGTTCGACGAGCCGCAGCGCGCGATAACAAAAGGCCAGTACGCCGTGCTGTACGACGGGGACTGCGTCGTCGGCGGCGGGACGATAGAGCTCGCGGAAGATTAACAGCGAAGCTAAATCAGATCAGAAAGGAAGCGAACACACAATGACGATCGCCGAAGCGCAGGAACAAATAATCAGGCTCAAGCGCGAGCACGGCATATGTATCTTGGCGCACAGCTATCAGGCGCGGGAGATAATCGAGGTCGCCGATCACACGGGGGATTCCTACAAGCTCTCCGTCGCGGCGGCGGGGGACGAAAAAAGCGTCGCGATAATGTGCGGAGTGCGCTTTATGGCCGAAACCGTAAAGCTGCTGTCCCCGGAAAAAACCGTGTACCTCGCGAACGCGGACGCCGGCTGCCCGATGGCGGACGGACTGAGCGCCGAGCGGCTGCGCGCGGCGCAGGCGAAGTACCCCGGCTGCGTCACCGTATGCTATATCAACACGACGGCTGAGGTGAAAACGCTGTCCGACGTCTGCGTGACGTCCTCCTCCGCCGTGAAAATAATCCGCGCGATGCCGGAGACCGAAATACTCTTTGTGCCGGACTGCAATCTCGGCGCGTACGTCGCGGCGCAGGTCCCGGAGAAGACCATTCGCCTCATAAGCGGCGGCTGCCCGATACACGCCGCCGTGTCAGCCGACGACGTCGCCGCCGCGCGCCGCGCGCACCCCGAGGCCCTGCTTTTAGTGCATCCCGAGTGCGTCCCGGACGTCACAAGCCGGGCCGACTACGTCGGCAGCACGTCGGGTATCTACGACTTCGCCGTCTCGTCGGAGAAAAAAGAATTCATCATCGGCACGGAGATAAGCATAGCCGAGCACCTCCAATACGCCCGCCCGGACAAAAAATTCTACCCGCTGACAAAAAAGCTGATGTGCCACAATATGAAGCTGACAACGCTGATGGACGTGTATAATTGCGTGCTCACCGCCTCCTGCGTCAGAGAAGCTGATAAGCAAATAACAATGTCTCCGGAAACCATAATGAAAGCCCGCCGCTGCATCGACGAAATGATAAGGCTCGGGGGAAAATAGCGGCCAAGCCGCCGAATTTTTGCGAAAAGGATACTTATATAAATGAAAGCACCGTTACTGCAAATCAAAGACCTGTCCGTCACGGCGGGGGAAAAGCTCATCCTGCGAGGGCTGGAGCTGACAATAAACGCGGGCGAGACGCACGTTCTGATGGGACAAAACGGCACCGGTAAATCCACGCTCGCCGCCGCCGTAATGGGCAGTCCCGCGTTCAAGATCATCTCCGGCGAAATTCTCTTCGAGGGAGAGAATATTACGGACGAGCCGCCAGACAAGCGCGCCCGGCGCGGGATATTCCTCTCGTTCCAGAACCCCGAGGAAGTCCCCGGCATAACGCTTGAGAATTTCCTGCGCACGGCAAAGGGCGCCGTCGCGGGTGAAAAGCCGAGACTTATGCAATTCAAGAAAAGCCTGCGCGAGGAGATGGCGCGTCTCGGAATTGCGGACGCCTACGCCGAGCGTGAGCTCAACGTCGGCTT
>JAISAA010000272.1 GCA_031266955.1 Oscillospiraceae bacterium
CAAATGGAGGGCTACGGCTCGGACGCCCTGACCTTTGCCGACGTGCAGATATTCAAACCGGGCGGACAGGCGCTCACCGTTCGTGAACTGAGCGGCGAGGTGACGGCGGCGCAGGCCGAATTTGGCTACAACGCCGCCGTGATAGACGGCGTGCTGACGCTGTCGCTGGCTGACTTCAAGAACACGACCGCAGGGCAAAAGAACAACGACACGGTTTCCGGCGTCGGCGGCACGCTGTCCGGTGTGTGGCAAATCGTGAGCCAAAAACCGTTCAAGAGCAGCCTTGTAGCCATAAACGCCGTTCCCGGCGTGAAGTCTGTGGGACTATCGGGCAGTACGCTGAGTATGGAGTTTGAGAATGTGACCGCCAACAACGGCTACTACTACGATGTGACGTTAGAGCGCAAAAGCGACGCCGACGCCCCGCCGTTAGAGGCGCTGACGATCGTGAAGAACGCGCAGATCACGAACGCCTCAGCGTCATTGAACCTCACGCAAATCAAGATAGAAAGCGCAACCGACAGCGACACCTACGACATCGCCGCAATCGCAAGCAGCGGCGACTGGTACCCCCGCGTGACGCTGCGCACAGGCAAGATGGAGAGCTATACCATCGGCGAAGATACGGAACAATTCCTTATTACCGAATACGTGGACGACAAAATCTGCGCCGAGCCTTACGCGGTGGTTAATACGACGCTGGCCTCCGCGACTTGGACGTCGAACCTGCAAGCCGTTTCCGGCGGCAACCAGAGTATAGACATCTCATTTGACCCGGTCGAAACGGTTCCGACGGACATGGCCGTGAGCGGCTATCACGTCACCGTGTACAACGAAAACGGCCTGCCCGCAAGCCGCCATGCGACCGATGCGGAAGGCAGCCAGCGCGCAACTCTGATGGAATACGATATTCTGGCCGGCGAAGACGAGCCGAATCGATATGAGTACAACATCCCCGACGTCCCTACCGGCAAATATGCCGTGGGCGTGTCGCCGATGTACGCGGACCTGATACCGGAAACAAAAGAGGGCAAGGCCACCGGCAAATCCGTGGTTTCCGCTGTGTCGCGCAAGGGCAAGGAGGAAAAATCGGGCGCGATAACTGTCAACGCGGCGACCCCGCCGACTCTGGCATTTAGCGTGACCGGCGGCGCTCTCGTAGAGGAAAACGGCTCGAAATACGTCTTCTTTGCGGACGAAGACGCGGCGCTTACGGCGACGGCCTCCGGCGGCTCGACGGTGACGTACTGTGAGTTTGACGGCACGGAATTAACTGCTGCGGGCGGCACGCTGACGAACCTGTCGAATTATTCCGGCAGAACGCTCATCGTCACCGCGAGAAACGCGCAGGGAGATTCCACAACGGAGTATTTAACGCTCTACGCCGACGCGACAGCCCCCCTGCTGCTCCCCGACAATTACGATGAAGGCAATGGGGCGTTCACGTTCACAGCCTACAATAACACCGGCAACTACACAATCACAGGTCAGGCAGCCCCCGGCGCGGCCATAGGCGGCGTGATAGCCGGCGACGACGGCAGATTTTCCATCCCGGGCAAGCTGGACGACGGCGTGAACAGCGAGAACTTCACCCTGACCGCAACGAGTGCGGCGGGGCTTGTGACAATGCGCGAAGTGCGCGTTGTTCGCGGCAATGTGAATGAGAGCGCCGGCACACCCGGTTCGAGCGGCGGCAGAAGCAGCGGCACGGCAAACTCTGCCTCCGGCGGCGCGCGCAGTTATACCATCACCACCCCGGACGGCAAGCCCGCCGTGACCGGAGCGGACGGCACGATCACCCTGCCGGGCGGCGGCACGATCAAAACGCCGGAGGGCGTGACCATCACCGCGCCGGAGGGAACGACGATAAAAAAAGACGGCCTGATCTCCATCCCAAACGAAAAGGAAGCCGGAATCGTCACAGCGGGCGGGACGCAAATCACCGCTCCCGGTGGAACGACCATCGCGCTGAACGGCAGGGTGACGCCGCCGCGGACAGCCGCCGCGACGGTAACGCTGTCCTCCGGTCTGGAACTGAATATCAAGGAAGGAACAACCATAATTCTTGATAAAAACGTCCCTCTCGGATACCGCGCGGTCTTTGAAAATCCGTTCGCCGACGCGAAGGCGGGCGACTGGTTCTTCGACGACGTGGGCTTTGCCTATACCCACGGCCTGTTCGCCGGCACGGGCGCGACCTCGTTCAGCCCCAACACGCCTATGACGCGCGGAATGATCGTCACGGTGCTGCACCGGCTGGCAGCCGAGCCCGGCGCCGACGGCTCTGCTCCGTTTGGCGACGTATCTGCGGGACAGTGGTATACCGACGCGGTGAATTGGGCGGCGGCAAACGGTATCGTCGGCGGCACAGGCGGCGGACTATTCGCGCCGGACGGTGACATTACACGACAGGATATGGCCGTCATCCTCATGCGCTACGCCGAACGCGCGGGCTTGAAGCTGCCCGAGACGCGGGACTATCCCGGCTTCAAGGACGACGCCGACGTCGCAAATTACGCGAAGGAGGCGCTTGAGGCATTCTTCAAGGCGGGCATCATCAACGGCAAGCCGGGCGGCCTGTTCGATCCGAAGGGCGCGGCGACAAGAGCCGAGGCCGCGGCTATGCTGCGCAGGTTCTTGGAAACACAATAGGTTTATCCCCCTATATCGCCCACACCATCCCCGCGTCAAGGTCGAACGCTATTTCCTCGCCCGCGCCGAAGGCGTGCCGAGCGTTTATCGCGAGCTTAAGCCGCGCGCCGGCGCAAACCACCTCGTACAGCGTTTCAAGGCCCTGCGGCGCGACGGAGGCCACGACGCCGCGAATGCCGCCGGCGCCGATGTTCACAGCCGCCTCCGGGCGGACACACAGCAACGCTTGGCCGGAGGCGGCGCGGGCGCCGGGTATATCGAAATCGCCTAAAGCGCAGTGTACGCGGGCGCCCGTCTTCTCGGCGGGGATATAGTTCTCCCAGCCGAAGAAATCCGCCTCCGGCTTTGACGACGGACGGGAATAAAATTCATACGGCGCGGCGCAGCGCGTTATCGCGCCGTTATGCAGAAACGCTATGCGATCCGCGACGGCTGACGCCTCCTTTTGGTCGTGCGTGACGTACAGCATCGTCGCGCCGAGCTTGCCGCCCAGCTCCTTGATGTGCGCGAGCAGCGACCATTTAAGGCCTGAGTCCAGCGCGCTGAGCGGCTCGTCCAGCAGCAGCAGCTTCGGCTGCGCCATGAGCGCGCGCCCGAGTGACACGCGCTGCTCCTGCCCGCCTGACAGCTCCGTCACGCGTTTTTTCCCAAAACCCTCGAGATGCAGCAGCTCGAGCATCTCGTCTGTTTTACGCCGCAGCTCGGAGCGGGGCGTAAGGCGCCCGCCAAACAGCGGGCGCCCGCGCCGTAGGCGCGCAATTTTTATGCCGGGCTCTGTGGCACAGCCCAACCTTGGCGCAAAGCTTAAGTTTTCCTCGACGTTCATATTTCGGAACAACAGGCTTTTTTGAAACACCATCGCCGTAGAGCGTTTTTCCGGGGGCAGTCCGTCCAAAACTCCGCCGTCGAGAACGACGCGCCCGCTGTCCTGCCGCTCGAGCCCGGAGACGATTTTAAGCGCCGTCGTCTTCCCGCAGCCGGACGCGCCGAGGATGACGAGTATCTCGCCCTTTTCGGCGGACAGCTCAAAGTCCCGCAGCACGGGTCCTTCAGCGCCTCTATACGTTTTCGTGACGCCCGTCATTTCAAGATAGCTCATAGCCCGCGTCTCCTCGCGCCCCGCGAAGTCAGCCGGTAGTACGCGACGATCACCGCGACGAGGGCTATACTTATCAAAACCATCATTGCAAAGGCCTCCGGGCGGTCTCTCATATCGGGGTCAACGTATTTCAGGTACATCATAACGGATACGCTGCGCTTTTGCGGCGAGCCGAGTATCGCCGGAACCTCATAGTCGCCGAACGAAGCGGCGAAAACGAGTATCGAGGACACGGCGATGGCCGGAACGACAGCCGGCAGGATTACATAGAAAAACCGCTTAAATTTCCCGGCGCCTAACGTCGCCGCCTGCTGCTCGTATTCGCGCGACGCGCCCTGAAGCATCCCTAAAGCGGACAGCCCGATGTACGGGAAGAACTTCCACACGTACACAATAATAAGCCCGACGCCTTTAGCGTCGTAGACCAGCCACGGGAAATCGCCGACGGACCGGGTGAGCCCGAGCTTGTGTACTATAGACGACAAAAGCCCCGTCTGCGAGAGCAAAAACACCATCATCATAGCCGCCGCCATCCTCGGTATGGAGAGGTTATATTGGCTTATGAACAGCGCGAGCTTACGCCCCGCGAAGCGCTCCCGCAGCGCCAGCGCTAAAATTACGGCGAGCGCCATTGAGATAGCCGTCGAGACAAGCGAGACCTTGAACGTAAACAGCAGCGAATCCCAAAAGTAATACGAGCCGAGCACATCCGCGTAGTTCGCAAAGCCCGCGAACCTGCCGCCGCCGTCGAAAAAGCTCCCCCGGACGACGGCGGCGACAGGCCAGACGTAGGCTATAGCCATCAAAATGACAAGCGGCAGAAAAGAAAAAACAATGGACATACGTTTATTCATTGCAACAGATTTATTTGTACGCAAAAACCGTATCCTCCGTCCTTTTCGCCTGCGGCGAAAAGCTTTTTCGGCGGCGGAGTATGCCCCGTGCGACAGAGCCGAAAAAGATAAAATCACGTCAGTTCTGGGAATTCATTTCCCGGAATTGACACTCTGCGAGCGCCGCAGCGCGAGAACCAACCTGCGTAATCTCAAATGAAAGAAAGGGCAAAGCCCTTTCTTTCATTTGACGACCTGTGAGTCCCACGCCGTGCCGATCCAGCCGGCTATCGCACCGCTTGAGACGTTATGCGCGTACAGCGCGAGCTCTTCCGGCTTCGCTGCCGTGCCCTCGGGGAAGCCCGCCATCATATCCTCGAATATCGCCCTCTCGTCCGGCGACAGCTTCGTCAGATCGAGGTTGTACGCGTTGCCAGTGACGGCGGTGACTCTCGCGTTGGCCTCGGGCTCCATGAGTAGGTTGCACAGCGTCATCGCGGCGGCCTTGCGCGCCGAGTTCTTCGAGACCACGACGAAGTCGGGGTAGCCGACGGATGTCTCCATCAGGTACAGCCGCCCCTGCGGCAGATACGACGGGTCTGACTGCGTTTTTGGATATATTGAGACGCACGTGGTGAACGACACGGCCAGATCGCCGGCGTTGACGCGCGAGATCATATCGTAGGCGTCCGCGCCGTAATACGCCCCGGCGTCGCCCTGAAGCAGGTTCGGCTCGAGCTCGTTGAAATACGCCCAGACATAGCCCGCTTTTTCGATGAACGTCTCCTCGCTTGCAATGCTGGTTACTGTAGCCCAAGCGTTCCACTCCTCGGCGTGCGCCTGTATTTTTGCCGAGCGCGCGGCGGCGTCGTCCGCTTCGTCATAGACGGCCGTCCAGCCGCCGGCGCCGTCGTCAGTCAGTTCATACAGCGCGGACGTCACGAATTGCTTTCCGTGGAAGCCGCCGCTGCCCAGAAGGTCGAGATATGTAAATTTGCCGGGGTATTTCTTCACCCACTCGCTCAGCTCCGTGAGATTGTGCGGCAGACCATAGACTGTGGCGCCGCCCTCAGCACGCGTCTCGTCCCACGTCAGCGCCGCGTCGTACTTGTCGGCGGCGTAGACCATCGCGGGGGTGACCTTCATAAACTGTGCCTGATAGCCGTCGGTCGGCATTGTTCCGTTGTAGAGCACGTCGGCGGCGTTCCAGTCGAGGTTCGCGGAATTGGGCAGCGCCTTCACCCATCCGTTGCCGTCGTCGCCCCAGAGCGCGCCGCTCGCGCCCATCGGCGCGATTGATCCGGACGCGCCCCAGAACATATCTATCGTCGCGCCGATGCCGTTTTCGTAGTCCGCCACAAAGCGCTGCTCGTTTTCCGCCGTGTCCTCGACGTATTCTATAGTTATATTGTAGTCTTCCTTCGCGCGCGTTTTGATGTATTCCCAATATTGCTGCACCATAGCATCCGCCCCGCCGGAGCCCCAGGCGCAAAACGTGACGGTGTCGCCGTCGGCTTCCGCGAGAATTTCGTCCCACGTCATATCGGCGAGGTCGGTTTCCACCGATTTCACCGCGTCGGGGCTCTGTGCAGCGCCGCCGGGAGCTTCGGTGACGGCGCCGCCGGGCGTGACATCCGCGCCGCCGGGGGCGCAGGCCGTGAGCGCGAGGGTCAGCGCCAATAGCAGCGCCGCCAGGCGCGCCGAGCGCTTGCCGCGGGGGGCGCTTGCGGGTTTTCTTGTGAGCTTAATCATTGATTTGGTTTCCTTTCGGTTGTTTTTATTTTCGGGATGAGGGGAGTATAGCACACATATTGATATACGTCAATATGAAAAAATGATTTTTTGGCGCCGAGGCGCCAATTTGAATTCGGCTCATGATGTGAAAGCTTTTCCTAAGCTATACTTTTCCGGAGGCCGGCGGCGATAAAAAGCGGGCTTTTGAGGTCGTTTTCACAGCTCCCGCCCGGCGAGCTCGTCCGCGAGCCATTCGAGCGCGCCGCGGCTTTCGGCTCCGAACGCCGGACGCAGCGCGGCCTTTGCCCTCTCCGTTTCCTTGGCGACAAGCTCTCCGCAGCGCTTGTGCCCGAACAGCGTCAAAAACGTCGTCTTGCCGTTTTTTTTATCGGAGCCCGCCGGCTTTCCCAGCGCGGCTGAATCCGACGACGCGTCGAGCATATCGTCGCGTATCTGAAACGCAAGACCAACGGCGCGGGCGTATTCCTCGGCGGCGAAAAGCTGTTTTTCGCCGCCGCCCGCCGCGAGCGTTCCGATTTTCGCCGCCGCCTCTATAAGCGAAGAGGTTTTCATCAAATGTATCTTATAGAGCTCGGCTTCTCCCGCGCCGCGTTTCTCAGCCGCCATATCTAGCTCCTGCCCGCCGCAAATGCCGCGCTCACCCGCGGCGCGCGCGAGCTCCGACAGCATTTTTACGACGCGCTCCGGGGGCAGCGGCGCCGAGGCGACAAGCTCAAAGGCTTTTGCCTGGAGCGCGTCCCCCGCGAGTATCGCCAGCCACTCGCCGAAAACGATGTGATTTGACGGCTTGCCGCGCCGCAGCTCGTCGTCGTCCATTGCGGGCAGATCGTCGTGAATAAGCGAATATGTGTGCAGACATTCGATGCCGCAGGCGGCGTCAAGCGCCGCGTTTTCATCTCCGTCGCAAGCGGCGCAAAACAGCAGCGCCAGTACCGGTCGCACGCGTTTTCCGCCCGCCATAAGACTGTAGCGCATTGCCCGGCAAAGCTCCGGTACCGGCTCCGGCTGCGATCCCGGCAATATTTCGGGAAAATACGACGCGAGTCTGTTTTCTGTAAGCGCGCGGAGCCGTTCGTACTCCGCGCGATGTTTATCGTCCGTCCGGGAGTCTGTTTTGTTCGGATTATTCATCTGATGACTGCGCGTCGGCGTCAAACGGAGCTTCCAGCGGTTCTCCCTGCTCGCCCTTTGACAGGCGCATTACGGTCTGCTCCGCCGAGTCGAGCAGATTGTTGCAGGCGGCGGCGAGCCCCGCGCCCTCCTCATAGAGCGCAAGCAGCTTGTCGAGCGGCGCTTCGCCGCGCTCTAACACCGCAACGATCTCTTCCAGCCGCGCGAGGGATTCTTCAAATGTTTTTTTCTGCTTTGCCATATTTATTTCACCTTGCAGTTAATATTTTTGCACCATAACTTGAATTCCAGATCGTTTTCTGCGATCTTTTTCGCTATATAACCGAATATATTTGCGCGTATTTCCTCTTAATTCACGATACACGAGATTTCATCCTCCCGCAGACGAAGTATGAGTTCATCGCCGCGGCTCACATCCTCCGCGCTTTTGACGACCCTGCCGTCCGCACCGCGCGCTATCGCGTAGCCGCGCCCCAAAACCTTCAGCGGACTCAGCGCGTCGAGCGCCGCCGCGTTTTTCGCAAAACGCGCCCCGGCGTCTGCGATACGCCGGCGAACGGCGGACAACGCTCTCTCCGCCGCGCGGTCGGCGGCGAGCCGCCTGTCGTCCAAATAGTTGCCCGGCGAGCGCATAACGCGCGAGCCCGCCGCCGCGTTAAGCCTGCGCCGCAACTCTTTCAGCCGAACCTCTCCGCTCTGCGCGATCCGCGCCGATATGTGCCGGAGCTGCGCGCACACGTCCGATATGTCGGGCACGGCGAGCTCCGCGGCGTTTGATGGCGTCGCGGCGCGCAGGTCTGCCGCGAAATCCGAGATCGTCACGTCCGGCTCGTGCCCGACGGCGGATATGACGGGTATCTCTGAATCAAAAATCGCGCGGACGACGCGCTCGTCGTTAAACGCCCAAAGATCCTCAATAGAGCCGCCGCCGCGCCCCGTGATGATGAGCTCCGCTATCGAATAGCGGTTGCAGTACTTTATCGCACCCGCTATCTCCGGCGGCGCCTCGGCGCCCTGCACGCGCACGGGGAGGACTATCACCTTCGCAAGCGGCCAACGCGAGCCGAGCACCCTTATTATATCGCGCACGGCGGCGCCCGCGCCTGACGTTATGACGGCGACGGAGCGCGGCATTTTCGGTATCGGTTTTTTATGCGACGCGTCGAAAAGCCCTTCAAGCCTGAGCTTTTCCTTCAGCCTTTCGTACTCCGCGTATAAATCGCCGACGCCGTCCGGCGTGATTGCCCCCGCGTAAAGCTGATAGACCCCGTCGCGGACATACACCTCGACGCGCCCGAAAACTATTACCTTCATTCCGTTTTCGGGCTTGAATCGCAGCTTTTCCGCCGCCGACCTGAACATCACGCAGCGCAGCGCGCCAACGGCGTCCTTCAACGTGAAATAATGGTGCCCGGAGGGATATACCTTATAATTGGACAGCTCGCCGCGCACGGCGAGCTCCGCCAGAACATCGTCCGACGCGACGAGCATTTTGACATATTCGTTTAACTGCCCGACCTCAAGCACCGCGTCACGGTCCATAAAGCAACTCACTTTTTGAAAACGCGCCTTCGCTTCTTGCAAACGCGCCGAGTACGCCGTTGATAAACGCCGCGGTCTCGGGCGTTTCGTATTTTTTCGCGAGGTCGACGGCGGCGTCGATGGACGAGCTTATCGGGATGTCCGGCATATACAGCGTTTCAAATATCGCGACGCGCATTATCGCCGCCGCCGTGCTTGATATACGGTGAAGCTGCCAGCCGACGGCGTGTTTTTCGATAAATCCGTCAAGCTCCCCGGCGCGCTCCGCGACGCCCGTGACGACGCGTTTCAGATATTCAGCCTCCGCTCCGCGGGGCGCGGA